>JAAZCL010000099.1 GCA_012513315.1 Bacteroidales bacterium
GCATTAAATGCTCGCAAAGAAAATAAACCAAAAGGAAGTGCTCTTTCTATGGCAGATGAAATGGGCATAGAACTTTTAGATGAAGAGCAATATTTCGAACTACAAGAACTGGGCAATTTTGATATGAAAACCTCAAGCTGGGTACTAACTGATAGTGAAACACGCAATAAGGGTGGCGCACTTTTTGGAGATAACCGCTTTGGCAGAACTTTCATCTACCAAAACGGTGCAGAGTCTTACTATTCTTCAAGAGGCTTTAGAGGAATATTGAGGGTTTAATCAGATGTTAGCTTCTGCTTATCACCCATAATCAATATTCTCTACTAGGGCGTTTCACTAGTGTCCATGCTCAGTTGCGTGCTCAGCCTCGTGTGCCGCAATTCCCTCAGCCTGTGTTTGATGTATAGTGCTATGTGGGTGCTCAACAGGAGAATAAATGGAATAAACCTTTAAAGGCTCATCTGAGTCGTTAATCAGATTATGCCATTTGCCTGCGGGAATAAATACAGCAAAGTCATGCTCTACCCTAGCTTCAAAATCCATATTATCTTCTTCATCACCCATCACTACAACTCCCGAACCAGCCTCAACGCGAAGGAACTGATCAATATCGGAGTGCATCTCCGCGCCAATATCACCACCTGCGGGAATACTCATCACTGTCATTTGCATGTATGTGCCGGTCCATATTGATGTACGGTAAGTTTCATTTTGAGTGGTATAAGCCTCAATATCAAATACGAAAGGCTCGGGACCAAAATCTTTAAACTCAACCTGAGCTGTAGCTTCTGGAGTTGATTCAATTGTCTGATTATTCTGTGTAGGTTGCGTACAAGCCACAAAAAATACTGATGCGATTATCGCTGTAAATAAAGTTATTTCCTTCATAATTACATTATTTTTAAATTATATATTTTCGAGTTATTACAAACATACTAAAAAATAATTAGACTTATAATGTTATTTATCAATATATTAATAATACAAATGCAACGGACCAAGTCCTGATTTTCCTTATGGTTGCCTTATGGTTGCCATATAGTCTCCTTATATTTTCATAAGGAAGACATAAAGAGAATATAACGAAGATATAAAGAGGATCAGGCTAAGTTACGGTTAATCTACTATTTTGAAACAGCTTTAGCACAAACTACCATATGTTGATTTATTCTGAATCTAAATATTTAAATTTCGACCAGCTACCTCCGTTATATGCCTTATATCCCATTTTTTTTACAAATCTAACTGCTTGAGCACTTCTAGCACCACTCTCACACACTATTATAAGTGGCTTTTCTTTATTGAGTTTACTGTATTTTTCTGAGATTTGTGATACTGGAATACAAATTGATTTTTTGATATGCCCCGCATTATACTCTTCTTTAGTGCGTACATCTAGTAACACGGCACCATTACTCATCATTTCAAATAATGCTTTTTTGCTTGGCACTCCTAAAAGTTTACTTAAAATTCCCATTTTTTTATTAGTTATTAATTTTGTATTATTTGCTGTTGGTTTTGTATTAAGTATAAAACATCAAAGAGCATATAATGTTTTGGAGTCATTGCAATTGATTGAAGTTGAGCATTTACCACGAGAATTGTATGAGTAAGCGTGAATGAAATATATATGCTCTATTCGAACTTAACCCAACTCTATATTGTTATAAAATAAGATATGTTATGTAAATCATTTAAAATTACATATTATGAAGGTAGCAGTATGGGACACCTATGTAACTAAAAAAGATGGAGAAGTAATGCATTTTGATATTATAGCACCTGCAGAAATAAAAGATGCTGATAAGATATATGAATATGGCAGAGAATACCTAAAAGCTAAAGGTCAGGAGGGGCAGAATCTTACTTCAAAAGAATGCACTTTTTGTCATATAGAAGCATTGATGCCTGAGAATGAAGCCGAAATTATGCAAAAAGGTTACTATATAGTGGAAATGGAAAATTGTAATTAATAGTGTTAACTAGGTCTATCTTAATTCAAACTAATACCTACTCACATTGTTATGATCAAAAAGCTCCTCCCTATCTTATAAATTATTAAATAAAAAGAAATATGTCGAATATTTTTAAAACGATTAGTAAGATTTCGATAATCTTATTAATAACAGTCTTCTTCTCGTGCAATAAATCTGACTCCCAAGAACACACAGAAATTATATGGGACAAATGGGGTGTGCCTCATATTTATGCCGAGAATGAGTTGGAGATGTATTACGCTTTTGGATGGGCACAAATGCATAATCACGCTAATCACATTCTAGAGATGTACGCAACAGCACGGGGCAAGGCCAGCGAGTATTATGGAAGAAAGCATTTTAGAATGGATCAAATAATTCATCTTTTTTCAATACCTGATAGTGCAGCCGCTCAATACGAAAGGTTTACGGGTGAGGAAAAACAGATATTAGATGCTTTTGTAAACGGAATTAACGATTATGCAAAAAAACATCCTGAGGATATAAGCGAGAATGCTAAAAAGGTATTACCTGTTACAGCAATAGACGTATTGGCACATGGCAAAAGAGTTATAAACATTGAGTTTCTCGGAATGAGGGATATTATAACTGCCTATAATGAAACAAAAGATTATGATAGCAGCATAACCCCTGGTTCAAACTCATATGCAATTGCCCCTTCAAGGTCAAAGTCGGGAAATGCAATGCTAGTTGCAAATCCCCATTTACCATGGTCGGATTTTTATCTGTTTTTTGAAGCTCATCTTAATGCCCCCAATTTTAAATTATATGGTGTTACTCTTGTGGGTATGCCTGTACTGAATATAGCATTTAATGAATATTTAGGATGGACACATACAGTTAATACAATAGATGCTTCGGACCGATATGAGCTTACCCTTCAGGATAATGGGTACTTACTTGATGGAGAAACCTTGCCTTTTGACGAGAAAAAGGTTGTTATTAAGGTTTGGCAGCAAGATGGTACTCTAGAAGACCATGAGGTAACTTTAAAGTACTCTGAGCATGGACCAATTATTGGACAAAAAGACAATAAAGCATATGCAATAAAGGTTGCTGGTCTTGAAATCGATTCATATTATTTTCAATATCACGAGATGGGTAAAGCAAAAGACATAAAAGAATTTGAGAATGCTTTGCAGATGATGCAAATTCCGATGTTTAACTTAGTTTATGCCGATAAGGATGGAAATATAATGTACCTGTTTAATGGAAATGTGCCTGTTAGAGAAGAAGGTGACTGGACATTCTGGCAATCAAATATAGATGGTACCAGATCTGACTTAATTTGGAGTGATTATCACAACTATGATGATCTACCTAAAATATTTAACCCTGAAACTGGGTTTGTGCAGAATGCCAATGATGCACCTTGGACTGCTACATATCCAGTATTACTAAACTCTACCGATTACCCATCTTATATGTCGCCAGAGCCACAACAGTTGGCAACTTCATTTAGAGCACAACGCGCAATTAATATGATAAAAGAAGATAGCTCCATTACCTTTAGAGAGCTAGTAGACTACAAGCTAAACACCGGCATGGAGGTGGCAGATAGGTTTTTAGATGATTTGCTAGAAGCTGTAAAAGAGCACCCCGATTCTTTGGCTAATGAGGCAGCATCCGTTTTGGTGAAATGGGATAAAAGCACCAATAGTGATAGTCGCGGCGCCATACTTTTTGCCAAATGGTTTGATAAAATTGACAATAGCATGTTTGCAATTCCCTGGAGTGTAGACAACCCTGTTAGCACACCCGATGGCTTGAGTAAGAAAAAGTTAGCTGTTTCTCTTTTGGTCGATGCTGCAAGAGAAGTTAATGATACTTATGGTTCATTAGATATAGCTTGGGGTGAGGTAAATCGTTTTATTATAGGTGAAAAAGAGTTTCCTGGCAACGGTGGTAAACACGATTTAGGAGTATTTAGAACAATGTATTTTCAAGAGCGAGAAATAATTAGCAAGACTAATAACTATGCTTTCAATGGAGATACATATGTTGCGGTAGTTGAATTTGGCGATTCGGTTAAAGCAGAAGTATTATTAAGTTATGGCAATGCAACGCAATCATCTCACAAATTTCAAGAAAATCAACTTGAATTGCTATCACAAAATAAGCTGCGTACGGCCTTATTAACTAAAGATGATGCTTTAAATAATATGGCATTTAAAGAAACTCTTGTGAAAAATGAAGAGTTAAATGAAGTTGTAGAATGAGATAGGAGTTGTAGGGTGAGATATGAATGAGATATGAGTGAAATGAAGGGGGAATTGAGGGTGAAATGAAGAGGTGAACCGTACTGGACTTGAACCAGTGACTTCTACCCTGTCAAGGTAGCGCTCTAAACCAACTGAGCTAACGGTCCGGGGACTACAAATTTAATAAATAATTTGCAGTTTATTGTTGCAAATACAACTATAAAGTGGGTTCCCATCCAATATTGTATTATCGTTTTTAGTTAAAAAGTACTTTTTATAAAGATCCATGGTTATGACTTCTGACCAATTCCTCTATACTCAAACCCATGAGTCTCAAGCTCTTCTTTATTATATATATTTCTGCCATCTATAACTAAGTGGTTACTCATTATTTTCTTTAGAACCGCCCAACCTGGAAGTCGAAACTCTTTCCATTCTGTTGGCACTATCAATGCATCAGCCTCAAAAGCTGCATCGTAAATATCTTTTGCGTAATAGATTTTGTCATCTAGATACTTTTGTGCCTCTTGCATTGCTGCCGGGTCGTATGCTCTAACTTTAACCTCCGATTTAAGTAAACTATCTATTAACGTTAAAGATGGAGCATCGCGCATATCATCAGTCTCGGGTTTAAAAGATAATCCCCAAACTGCTACCGTTTTACCTTTTATATCGCCATCGAAATACTGGTTGAACTTCTTAAAGAGTATTGATTTCTGAATATTATTTACCTCTTCAACCGCTTTTATAACTTTCATTTCGTAGCCTGCCTCTTCAACAATTTTGATTATTGCACGTATATCTTTTGGGAAACAGCTTCCTCCATAACCACAACCCGGATACAGAAAGCTGCTACCAATTCTAGAATCGCTACCCATACCTTTGCGTACCATATTTACGTCGGCACCAACTATTTCAGAAAGGTTAGCAATATCATTCATAAAACTTATTCTTGTTGCAAGCATTGCGTTAGAAGCATATTTTGTCATTTCTGCCGACAATATATCCATAAATATTATACGGAAATTATTTAGCAGGAAAGGGCGATACAACTTAGATATAAGGTCTTTGGCAGTCTTACTTTCCACTCCCACAACTACCCTATCGGGGCTCATAAAATCATTTATAGCAGCACCTTCTTTCAAGAACTCAGGATTAGAAGCAACATCAAATTCAAGATCAGTAAGTCCACGCTCATTTAATCGCTTACGTATTTTATCTCTTACCCTGAATGATGTACCAACCGGAACAGTGCTTTTTGTTACCACCAAAAGAGGCACAGTCATATTATTTGCAATTGTTTCTACTACCTTATCCACATAAGAAAGGTCGGCATTACCCTCACTATCAGAAGGAGTGCCAACAGCAATAAAAACAATTTCCATTTGGTTTAACACAGAAGCAAGATCAGTTACAAAGTGCAGTCGTTCAGCCTCATAATTACGCATCACAATACCCTTCAAACCAGGCTCATAAATAGGAATCACTCCTTGTTTAAGTCCTTCAATCTTCTCTTTGTCAATATCAACACAAGTAACATCTACCCCCATCTCGGCAAAACATGCACCCGAAACTAAACCTACATAGCCTGTACCTATAATTGCTACTTTCATAATACTATTTTAAAATCGAACTTTTTAGCTCTAACTTATTTCTCAAATTATTGACCGGATATAGTACTGTAAGTATTCCTATAAGACTTACTACCGAAAACACAACTAATACATCAGAAATCTTAACAATAACCGGATATGAATCTATTATATATGCTCCAGGCGTATCGCTCAACCTGATAAAGCCAAAGTGCTGTTGAAGCAAGCATAATATTAATCCAATTGCTATACCTGCTATAATCCCTATAAATGTAATGAGCCATCCTTCATACATGAAAATATTAGCAATCATAGCTTTAGAAGCTCCCATATTGGTTAAACTCTTGATATCATCCTTCTTTTCTACAATTAACATCGAGAGCGAGCCCACCACATTAAAGACGGCAATAAGCAATATAAACGCTAAAATAAGAAAAGTAACCCATTTCTCAATTTGAAGCATTCTATAAGACTCTCGTTGTTGTTCATACCTATCCTCAACTAAAAAATCATCCCCCAGTATACCTTGAATGTTTCTTTTCGCTCTTTTTACGGAAGCAGTTGGCTTAAGCTTAATATTGAGAGAAGTAACTTCATTTTCATAACTAAGGAGCTCACGGGCTAATGATATAGGTATAATAGCCATTTGCTCATCATACTGAGGTGAGTTGAGGCTAAAAACACCACCAATCTGAGCATAACCGGTTGTGAAAGCCGAAGAAGGATTTGCTAGATTAACTTTTACATCTCTTTTTGGTGCAAATATTTCAATGGGATTTATAAATCCCGGACGGGCGCCCAAAGAAATGGCAAGTCCTGCGCCTAATGTTACATAATCTACTACATCTTCACGTAATTTAAAAGTACCATCAATCATGAGTTTATCCATTTCTGTCATAAGGTTAAAATCTTCTGACACGCCTTTCAAAACTACCGGTACTTGCTGAGCGTCGAATGTCAATAATGCATTCTCTTCTAACGATTCAGAAAACATGTTTATCTCTTCAATCTGTAAAGCTTTATCAAATGTACTTGTATGATAATTAAACACCTTGCCTTCCTTAACTGTAACTTTCAGATCAGGATCAAATGCACTAAACATTCCTTCCACAACACCTCCGAAACCGTTAAATACAGATAAGACCACAACCATTGCCATCGTCGCAATGGCTATACCACACACTGATATTGCAGAGATCACATTTATAGCATTATGTGATTTCTTTGAAAATAGATACCTGCGTGCTATGAAAAAAGAGATATTCAAGCAATAAAATTGTTATTGGTCTTTCAACAGATTGTCTAGATTTTCAATATAATCGAGTGAATCATCTAGGTGAAATGTAAGTTCAGGTATTATCCTTAATTGATTTCTAAGCCTTTTGCCTAAGTCGTACCTTACACTTTTGACATTTTCGTTAATATTACTTACCATTTCCTTAGATTTTTCAGTTGGAAATACACTAAGATAAGCGTGTGCAACACTTAAATCGGCCGACACTCTAACACTGGTAACCGATATTAATACACCCGGCATCTTCTTTGCTTCAATAAGGAGCAACTCTCCAAGTTCTTTCTGAATTAAACGGTTTACCTTTTGTAGTCTATTATTATCCATTTTATTTATATTTTTCTTATAAGTGTTAAACCATCTCGTATAGGTAAAATAACCTTTTCAACTCGATCATCACACTTCAATTTATTATTAAATTCCAAGATACCCTTAGTCTGCCAATCGTTACTTTTAACCTGTTCAACTACTTTACCATGCCAAAGTGTATTGTCCGCAATAATGAAGCCACCTTTTTTAGTCTTTGGAAGCACAGACTCAAAGTTAAGCCAATAATCTCGCTTATTTCCATCAATATAAACCAAATCGAAGAAATTATTCTCAAATTGCTGAACAACCTCATTTGCATCACCTATATGTAATACTATTTTTTCTCCAAACAGTGATTTACTAAAATTGTTGAGAATCATATCTTCCATTTCATCATCAATTTCAATTGTATGAAGAGTTGCCTCATCATCAAGCGCTTCGGCCATGCAAAGTGCCGAGTAACCGGTGAAAGTTCCAATTTCAAGTACTTTATTGGGACTAACCATATGCACTAACATTTTCAATAATCGCCCTTGAAGATGACCAGAAGACATATTGCCGTGAAGTAGCTTAAGCTGAGCTTCACGGTAAATATGTTTTAATAGATCTGGCTCTTGGTCTATGTGTTCAGTAATATAATCGTCAATTGATTCCATTAATAAAACACCAATTCAATTATTGAGTATAGTCAGGTAAATTATATTTCTCTTTTGCCTCAAGAATTCTCCAAGCATCAACTATTTCAAGATAAGTGGTTCCACCTACTTCACCAAAACTTCCACCAAGATAGGCTACCCTATCATGTTTTTCTATCAAATTCTGATCTATTAATCTTCTTATTGCTTCAGTGAAATAAGCTCTACGACTCTCTTTGGTGTTACCATCACCTTTTCCCTGTTGATACTCTGCCGAAATACCATAAGACAATGCCAACTCACGAGCTAGGCGCTTAGAAGTTGCAATTGCGTGAATAGGACTTTTCCCTCTAAACGCAGCCAGCACTCGTGCTGTTCTTCCTGTATGACTATCTGTAACGATAGCTTTAACATTTAGCCTATTAGATGATTTTACTGCCTGTTTTGCCAAAAACTCTGTTACCTCTCTGTCATCTTCCGGATTAAATGGAACTCTAATATCATTCTCTGTAAGTTTCGTTAGCTCTGCCTCATAGGCTGTTCTAGCCATAGTTCGCACTGCTTCAACAGGATATTTACCATATGCTGTTTCTCCACTAAGCATCACTGCATCAGTTCTATAGTATATAGCGTTAGCAATATCTGTTATCTCTGCACGAGTTGGGCGTGGATTAACAATCATAGAGTGCAACATTTGAGTTGCAACAATAACCGGCTTCTTGAATTGAATGGCCTTTTTAATAAGTATACGCTGAATTCCTGGAATCTTCTCCTGTGCAACTTCAATTCCAAGATCACCACGGGCAATCATTATTCCATAAGCCTGCTCCAATATCTCATCGGCGTTGTCAACACCTTCTTGATTCTCTATTTTGGCGATAATCTTAATAGGGCTTTTTAAACTATCAAGTATCTTTTGAACTGTAATTACATCTTCGCCGTTACGAACAAATGAGTGTGCAATAAAATCCACACCATTATTAACAGATAACTCAATAAACTCCTTATCTCTTTCTGTTATAGCTGGCAGATTTATTCGAACACCTGGGATGTTTACACTTTTGCGACTTCCTATAACCCCATCATTCATTACCTTGCAAATCAGGTATTCCTTATTTACTTCAATAACATTCAAATCTATTTCCCCATCATCAATGAGTATGTCATCACCAACATTCATCTCATTTGCTATGCCGGGATAAGATATATAGACAGTTTCTCTCGTAGATATTCCATCAGGATTTCCCACTATTTTAATTTCTTCTCCTGTTTTAAGCTCTATATCACCTTCAGCAAATGTAGTACGAATTTCTGGTCCTTTTGTATCTACCAATATTGCTATTTCGTCAGATACCTCACGCACATTATTTATAATACTCATGAATCCCTTTTCATCTAAATGAGCTGAGTTAAGTCTCACCACATTCATTCCGGCTTCATATAATTCTTTAAGAAAAGGAACCTCACAACGCTTATCGGAAATTGTAGCTACTATTTTAGTATGTTTATGTTTTGTATGTGTGTGCATATTACTTTTTTTGATTTTTTATATTTACTTATTTATTACTACGTGCTTAGTAGTTTACTACTTTTACTTATATCTATAAATGTCTTAGAAACAAATATTGCTGATTATCTAACGTCTAACTACTCTATTTGTTTGCAAACAACAGCGACTCAATTGCTAGTTTATATGAATTCAATCCAAAACCCGCTATAACACCCATGCATACAGCAGTGAGCATCGACTTATGACGAAATTCTTCTCGGGCATATACGTTAGAGATGTGAACTTCAACTACTGGTGTTTTTATTGCCTTAATTGCATCTCTTATGGCTACCGAAGTATGGGTGTAACCACCTGCATTTAATATAATACCATCATAGCCAAAGCCTGTTTCGTGTAATTGGTTGATGATTTCTCCTTCAATATTCGATTGAAAATAAGATATTTCAATATTGGAGTAATCTGATTTTAATCTATCCAGAAATTCTGAAAATGACTCTTCACCGTAAATACCGGGTTCACGACTTCCCAGTAGGTTGAGATTTGGCCCATTGATAATTTGTACTTGCATATAAATACTGTTTTTGTAAATCCGGAGTAATGAAAACAATACACAAAGATACTATAATAATTTTGAGAAGAACGCAAATTAATAGAGGGTACCATATTGATGATACCCTCTAAAAAGTTTTATTACATTATTATACTATTCCTCTGCTTTCTCCAGTGCAAAATTGGCTTCTTTCATCCTCATATAAGAACGATAACGCCATTTTGCATTTTCCTCTGCAGCCTCAAACAATTCATCAGCTTCTAAAGGAAATGATTTAAGTAGTTGTGTGTAACGCAATTCACCCATCAGGAAGCTTCTGAATTTATTCCAATCGGGTTCTTTACTATCAAACTGGAATGGATTTTGACCCTCTTCCTCAAGACGAGGATCATAACGCCATAATTGCCAATAACCACATTCTACAGCAAGTTTCTGCTCTGTTTGTGCTTGCCCCATTCCTCTTCTTAATCCATGACTAATACATGGTGAATAAGCAATCACAAGTGAAGGTCCGTTGTACGATTCAGCCTCACGAAGGGCCTTTAGAGTCTGTGCCTGACTAGCACCCATTGCAACTTGTGCCACATACACATATCCATAAGTTGTAGCAATCATTCCAAGGTCTTTCTTACGTACCCTTTTACCAGCTGCTGCAAATTTTGCTACTGCCGCAATAGGAGTAGATTTAGAAGATTGACCTCCTGTATTTGAGTAGACTTCTGTATCTAATACCAATACATTTATGTTTTTTCCACTTGCAAGAACATGATCCAAGCCACCAAAACCAATATCATATGCCCATCCATCACCACCAAATACCCATATAGACTTCTTGGCAAGATATTTCTCTAAAGAAAGAATTTCTTTAGCAATAGGCATTTCGCTGCCAGATAATGAAGCAACCAGTTTTGCAGAAACCTCTTTTGATAAATCAGAATCATCTTTATGAGTTATCCACAAGTTAAACAACTCGTTTTGCTCTTCAGTGAACTCATTAGTAGATATAGCTTTGGTCATAATGTTATTCAACCTATTTCTCATACTTTCATGAGCAATAGCAAAACCGTATCCAAACTCAGCATTATCTTCAAACAATGAGTTTGCCCAAGCAGGACCTTTACCCTCTTCGTTTTTAGTATAAGGAGTGGCAGGTGCCGAAGCACCATATATTGACGAGCATCCGGTTGCATTAGCAATCATCATCCTATCGCCATATAATTGAGTAACCAATTTCACATAAGGTGTTTCACCACAACCAGAGCATGCTCCCGAGAATTCAAACAGAGGTGTTGCAAACTGAGAGTTCTTAACATTCAACTTAGTATCAACAAGATGCGCTTTGCTGGTAACATTTTCCATCATCCAGTCCCAGTTCTTTTGGTTCTCTAGTTGAGATTCAATTGACACCATCTCTAGCGCCCTCTCACCTTTTCTTCCAGGACAAATATCAACACAGTTTCCACAACCCAGACAGTCGAGAACATCAACCTGAATACGGAATCCCATATTAGCAAATTGTTTACCCTGCGCTTTTAGTAGATCAACACCTTCCCCAACCCCTTGTTGCTCATTTTCATCGAGCACGAAGGGACGAATTGTTGCGTGAGGACAAACATAGGCACACTGATTACACTGTATACAATTTTCGGGTATCCAAATAGGCACACTAACCGCTACACCACGCTTTTCGTATTTTGTAGTGCCAACGTCCCATGTTCCATCTTCGCGTCCTTTGAATGCAGATACAGGCAAGCTATAACCATTTTGAGCATTAACAGGACGAACAACATTTTTTATAAACTCAGGCACCTCATCAGCGCTTTCATTATAAACTTGAAGATCCGACCATTCTTTCAATACTTCAACCTCTTCTACATCTCCGCCACGGTCAACCGCAGCATAGTTCATATTTACAATTGTTTCACCTTTTCTACCGTATGATTTAACAATGAACTTCTTCATCTGATCAACCGCAAGGTCGAAAGGAATAACATTAGATATTTTAAAGAAAGCCGATTGCAGAATTGTGTTTGTTCTATTACCAAGACCAATCTCATCTGCAATTTTAGTTGCATTAATTATATAAAGCTTTATATCATTGTCGGCAAAATACTTCTTCACATGATCGGGAAGATGTTTTGCCACTTCCTCCTTAGACCACAAAGAGTTAAGAAGGAATGTGCCGTTCTTTTTAAGACCCGCAGTTACATCATACAAATGTAAATATGCAGGAACATGGCATGCCACAAAATTAGGAGTATTTACCAGATATGGCGAACGAATTGGATTATCACCAAATCTAAGATGAGAGCATGTAAAGCCACCCGACTTCTTAGAATCGTATGCAAAATATGCCTGTACATACTTTTCAGTATTATCACCAATTATCTTAATTGAGTTTTTGTTTGCACCCACAGTACCGTCAGAACCAAGTCCATAGAATTTAGCCCCATAGGTGGTTTCATCCATAGACACCTCTTCCTTCATTGGTAACGATTTAAATGTAATATCATCTACAATACCAATTGTGAAATCATTTTTAGGCATCTTCATCGATAGGTTCTCAAATACAGATATAATCTGAGTAGGAGTTGTATCCTTAGAAGAAAGACCATATATACCCCCTACAATTTCAGGAGCATTTTCCTTACCATAAAAGCTATCTTTAACATCAAGATACATTGGCTCACCCGGAGAACCTGGTTCTTTTGTTCTATCTAGAACAGCAATTCTTTTAACAGTCTCAGGAATTACCGATAAGAAAGCCTCTGCCTTAAACGGGCGGTATAGATGAACAGCAACCAAGCCAACCTTCTCACCTTTTTCATTCAAGTGATCAACTGCCTCACGAATTGTTTCTGTTACCGAGCCCATTGCAATAATAACTCTTTCAGCATCAGGATCTCCGTAATAGTCAAATAAACCATACTTGCGTCCTGTAACCTCAGCAAGCTTTCCTAAGTATTTCTCAACAATATCGGGCACATCATCATAAAACGGATTCGATGCCTCACGTGCCTGAAAGTATATATCATCGTTTTGTGCTGTACCTCTAATCTCAGGGCTATCAGGACTTAAAGCTCTTTTCCTAAACCCTTCAAGTGCTTCTCTATTTACTAACGGAGCAAGTTCCTCATTTGTAAGTGCTTCAATCTTCTGAATTTCGTGTGATGTTCGAAACCCGTCGAAGAAATGTAGAAATGGAACACGACTTTCAATTGCTGCTAAATGAGCAACTGCCGCCAAATCCATAACCTCCTGCACAGAACCCGTTGCAAATAAAGCAAAACCTGTGGGTCTTGCCGCCATTACATCCTGGTGGTCGCCAAAAATAGATAAAGCATGCGAAGCCAGTGCACGTGCCGAAACATGGAATACACCTGGCAACAATTCACCTGCCATCTTATACATATTAGGTAACATCAGCAACAAACCCTGTGATGCTGTAAAAGTAGTTGTTAAAGCCCCGGCCTGTAATGAGCCATGCATCGCTCCGGCAGCTCCCGCTTCTGACTGCATTTCCTGCACTAACACTGGTTGTCCGAAAATGTTTTTCCTTCCGGCAGCCGACCATTCATCAACGTATTCAGCCATAGTTGATGATGGGGTAATAGGGTATATCGCAGCAACTTCGCTAAACATATATGCTATATGCGCTGCGGCCTGATTACCATCGCAGGTTAAATAATTCTTTTGTTTTGCCATAATTATATGATACTATTAACTTATAGATTTCAAGTGTAGTTATTTTCAATATTCCTAAGATTTCAACGCCGAAATTACGAAAAAAAGTTGAAACAACAAACTTAATAACTTTTTGTTCACAGTATTATAAATAAAACTTCAGTGCATATATAAAAACATGTTAAATATAAATCTATAACAGTTTTCATGCGTTATAATAAATAAACTTGAACAGTAAACAATACAAATTAATACAATATATCAGAAACTTAAGTATATGAAAACAATAATTATTGCAAACAGATTGCCCGTTAAGATTGAAAGAAATGGCGATGAATTCGATATCGTGCGTAGTGAGGGTGGGTTGGCTACAGGATTAGGATCGCTCGATACTGATTCAGATATATATTGGGTGGGCTGGCCTGGTATTTTCACAGATGATAAAGACGAAAAAAAGGAGATAACCAAAAAGCTACATGCAATGAATTTTCATCCAATTTTTTTAAATGAAGATCAAATTGAAAATTATTACGAAGGTTATAGCAATAGCACTATTTGGCCTCTGTGTCACTATTTCTTTTCATTTATTGAGTATAGAGCCGATTATTGGGAGGCATATCAAGAAGTAAATACTCTGTTCTGTTCAGAAGCATTACAATTTATTGAAGAAAATGATATAGTATGGGTACAAGATTATCAACTAATGCTACTCCCAAAAAAAATTAGAGATAAAAAACCAAATGCAAATATTGGATATTTCCACCACATACCGTTTCCTTCTTACGAGCTTTTTAGGGTATTACCCGAAAGAGAAGAGATACTTGAAGGGTTGCTGGGTGCCGATCTAATAGGATTTCACACCCATGATTATATGCGTCACTTTATAAGTGCAATTTATAGAGTACTCAATTTAAATTGCAATCTCGATGAAGTTAGTCTAGATAATAGAATAGTACATATTGATGCATTCCCTATGGGCATAAACTATGAACAGTATCATAATGCTCCAAACCTTCCTGAAGTAAAAGAGAAATCAAAACTCTTAAAAGACAGCTTAGGAGATAGAGAGATACTTTTATCAGTAGACCGCTTAGATTACAGCAAAGGAATACTACATAGGCTAAACGGGTTTGAACAATTTCTAGAAAACAACCCGCAGTATCACGATAAAGTTTCACTTGCAATGATTGTAGTACCGTCTCGCGATACGGTCGATATCTATGCAGAGCTTAAAGCACAAATAGATCAGTTGATTGGAGATATAAATGGCAAATACTCTAAATTAGGATGGAACCCAATTTACTATTACTACCAAAGCTTTAGTTTTGAAGAACTTATTGCTATGTATGATATTGCACAAATTGCTTTAGTTACCCCACTGCGTGATGGAATGAACCTGGTTGCTAAAGAATACTTAGCAACAAAATGCAATAAACCAGGAGTTCTAATTTTAAGTGAAATGGCTGGTGCAGCAATTGAATTGCCAGAAGCAATTATAATTAATCCCAACGACACCGATCAAATCGAAAATGCTATTCTGCAGTCACTTAATATGCCAGAGAATGAGAAAAAAGAGCGATTAGATAAAATGCAAAAACGCATTTCAAGACAGGATGTAAAGAAGTGGGCAAACGATTTTGTAGTTGAACTTTTGGATATAAAAGCACTCAACAGAGAGATTCTACAGAAAGTGGTGGGCAAGAGACAACTGGATCAAATTAAAAACGCTTATGATGTTGCAGAATCACGACTTCTTCTTCTTGATTACGACGGCACACTTGCTCCTTTTGTAAAAAATCCCGAAGATGCTGTTCCATCAAAAAAGGTTATTGAACTGCTAAAAAAGATGAATGCTGATAGTAAAAATAAAGTAGTTATAAATAGTGGTAGAAATCACCAAATACTCGAAAAGTGGTTTGAAGGGCTTGAACTAGATTTTGCAGCCGAGCATGGAATGTTTTATAAAGAGAATAAAACATGGCATAAAAATATACCAGAGAAGATTATTTGGGATGAAGAAATTTTAAATATCATTCAACACACAATAGATAAAACACCCCGCTCGTTCATGGAACAAAAAGAGGCGTCGCTGGTATGGCATTACCGAAATGTTGATGTTTGGTTAGCAGAGCTGCGCTCTCAACAACTAGTAAACGCACTTATTGGACCCTGCTCTAGATTGAATCTTCAAATAGTTCCAGGTAATAAGGTTGTGGAAATTAAACCACCTGAATTTACCAAAGGAAGTGAAGTATTACGTAGAATGGACAAGAAAAATTATGATTTTGTTTTAGCTATTGGCGATGATACAACAGATGAAGATATGTTTAGAGTACTACCACCAGAAGGAGTAAGTGTTAAAGTGGGCAACTTCTCACAGGCTGCTAAATATCGCATTCCGCTGCAGTCGTCTGTTGTTCCTTTCTTAACTAATTTAATTCGTTAATTTCAGAACAGATAAATAATCTTGAAAACATATCTTGTTCTAATTGAATAAAAATGGTTCTTAAATTATAAAGACTCTATAAATGGATTTTATAAATAATATTTCTCAAAACGACTCGGTACGCTATCTACTAATTTCACTTGTATTTATTGCACTCTTTGGTCTGCTCACAGCAATTTATAATTTTATAATAAGAAAATGGCGTGCAAAAGCTCTCAAGAGCAAGAGTAAAATAGATGATTTTATTGTACGCCTTTTTAGAGTACCTGGTATTTGGGCAATTTTTGCGATACTCCTTAATATATTCAGTTCATTCTTAAAAGAGAGTGAACGACTGTTCTTCGTTTTTCAAAAGATAAGCGAAATACTTCTCATACTTACAGTTGGATGGCTCATAATTCAAGTTATCAGAGGTTTATTTCATTACTGGCAAAGAAAGCTAGATATAACAAACAGCAATAACCTCGAAGCAAGA
>JAAZCL010000100.1 GCA_012513315.1 Bacteroidales bacterium
ACCTGATCGCCATTAAGTACCTGCAGATGATCGCCTACTTTTAAGTCTTTTACCTCTACAATTTGAATGTTGCTTTTTGATACGATGAGTCGGGCGGTGGTGGGGGTCATTTGCAGAAGCTTGGTTATCTCTCTTTTACTTTTTCCTTCGGCATAGTGTTCTAGAAATTGAGCACCTGAGAATATAAGTATCAGAAGTGTTGCCTCCCAGAAGTTGCCAATTATGGAAGCTCCAATTGCTGCTAAGCCCATTAATATGTGTGAGTTGGGAGTGAATCTTCTTTTTAGTCTTGTGTGTACAATAGTTTCTCCTACTCCTTCAAGAATAATAACATGGTACCCCGCAGCAATTGATGCAAGTGTGAATAGTAAATTTCTTAATACTAAATTATTTTCACTTACAAACAGTGCAATAATTGTTAGTGCCAGCCCAATAAAATAGAGATTTACGGGTGTCTTCCTATGACTATGTTCCATATTTTTGTTTATTCTATCGCAAACTTATAATATTTTTCTCACAATCTGGTTTTTATAGTTAAATATTGCAATATCGACTTATAGTAATTGTAACATTGTTATATTTGCAACATTGTTGCATTAATAGGATTATTTTATGATCACAGCGGAGAAAATATTGCATAAGTATGGTTTGAAGGGCACTGGTTGCCGAAAGTTTATTGTGAGCCGGTTGCTGGAAAGCGAAATGGCTTTATCGGAGAATGAGATTAAAGAAGAGGTTCCCGACCTGTTTGATAGGGTTACGTTTTATAGAACTTTAATTACGCTTGAGGAGAGTGAGATTATTCATAAGATTGTGCTTAACGACAATTTGGTGAAGTACGCATTGAATAAGCGTCATTAAGTGACAGGTGATTTGCATTCGCACTTTCATTGTAATGGTTGTGATGATGTGTTTTGCCTTGAGGGGAAGACAAAGTTTGATGTTGAGCTGCCGGTAGATTTTGTGCAGAATGAAGTTTTTGTGGTGATTGAAGGGGTGTGTGCTAGTTGTAATAACAAACAGGCATAGAGGATGAGGTTATCTTTTACGATACTGTTTTTGACAGTGGGGCTATTGCATGCTTTTTCGCAGGGTATATCTATTGGTGGTTTTGTGCATGATGCTGAAAATGAAACTTATTTGGTGGCTTCTACCGTCTCATTGGAACCAGAGGGTAGGCATGTTCAGGCCGATATGAATGGGTATTTCTCTTTTGAGGGATTGGCTGCTGCTAACTATTTATTAAAAGTTAGTTTTATTGGTTATGAAGATCTGTTGATCCCTATTAGCTTGGTTCGTGACACTCTTGTGCATCTTCATATGCAACCGTCGCCACTTCTGCTGCAAGAGGTGAGGGTAGATGCTGAGAGGGCAGGCTTTAACGGGGTTGCTTCGTCGCTACCCGTTACTGAGGTTGGTAAGAATTATCTTCTTAAGAACAGTTCTACTAATTTTATGCATACTTTGTCTTCCATAGCTGGTATTTCGTCGATGGATATTGGTGCTGGTTTCTCGAAGCCCGTGATAAGAGGATTTGGGTTTAACCGCGTAGCGGTGGTTGACAAGGGAGTGGTGCAACAGAATCAGCAGTGGGGTGCCGACCATGGACTTGAGATTGATCAGTATGATGTTGATGGTGTGCGTGTTCATAAAGGTCCGATGTCACTATTCTACGGTTCTGATGCTATTGGTGGTGTAATAGAAATTCTGACCCCAGTAATTCCTTATGAGGATATGTTTTGGGGAGATGCTAGTCTGATTGCTAAGAGTAACAACGATTTATTGGGTGCTTCGGTTTCGGCAAGTATTAAGAGGGGTAGCATTTTTGTGCGTGGTCGTGCTACTGTGCAGAGCTATAGCGATTACAGGGTGCCTACCGATACTATTGAATATCTTACTTGGCGCTTGCCTGTGCATAACGGCAGGATGAAGAATACAGCGGGCAGTGAGGCTAATCTAGCCATATCGGGAAATTATAGCAGTGACAACTTCAGCAGTTGGTTGCATTTATCTGATATTTATAGTAAGAATGGTTTTTACCCTGGAGCTCACGGTATACCGTCGCTAGAGCGAGTTGCACATGATGGAGGCTTTAGAAATATTGATATGCCTTTTGCTACGTCTAATCATTTTAAGTTGATTTGGAATAACGAGCTGAAAGTTCTGGATAACGATAAGTTTGTGTTTGATATTGGGTATCAGCAGAATAGACGAGAGGAGTTATCGGCTTTTCATACTCACTACGGTAATCAGGAGGCTCCTTTAGTAAAGCCGGATGTGGAACTGCAATTTAGACTCAACACTTTATCGGGTAGTGCTAGGTATGTAAAGGAC
>JAAZCL010000101.1 GCA_012513315.1 Bacteroidales bacterium
TATAGGACTTACCCAACTGCAAAGATAGTGTTTTTTTTAAACATACAAAACAGTAAATTGATTTTTACTATTCGAGTCAATTATTTATCTTTGTAAAACTAATGTAGCTTTAACTTTGAAAGTACATTCAAATCAAAAAAAGTATAGATATGACTATTGTTGATCGTTTTATTAAATATGCACGCATCGATACTCAGTCCGATGAGAATAATTCACAGACTCCGAGTACTCAAAAGCAGTTTAATTTAGCTAAAGAAGTAGAAAAAGAGGCGCTTGAAATGGGATTAGTAGATGTTAGTTTAGATAACAATTGCTATTTGATGGCAACTCTCCCTTCTAATACAACTAAGAAGAACATTCCTGTAATTGGTTTTATATCTCATTTTGATACGAGCCCCGATATGAGTGGGAAAAATGTTAATCCAACTATAATTAAAAATTATGATGGAGAGGATATTGTACTTAATGAGGCTAATAATGTAATTCTTTCTCCTAAGGATTTTACTGAATTGTTGAAATTCAAAGGTGATGACATTATTGTAACAGATGGCACTACTCTTTTGGGAGCTGATGATAAAGCTGGTATTGCTGAGATAATGGATGCAATGCAATATCTTATCGATCATCCTGAAATTGAGCATGGAAAAATACGCATAGCTTTCACACCCGATGAAGAAATAGGAAGAGGGGCTGATAAGTTCGACGTTAAGAAATTTGGAGCTGATTGGGCATATACAATGGATGGTAGCGAAATTGGTGAACTTGAATATGAAAACTTTAATGCTGCTTATGCTAAAATTGATATCCAGGGAAGGAATGTGCACCCAGGCTATGCAAAGGATAAAATGATTAATGCTCTTAATGTTGCAAATGAACTGATATCGATGTTACCACAAGATGAGCGTCCTGAGAATACTCAAGGCTATGAAGGTTTTTTTCACCTTATTTCTTTAAATGGTACTGTGGAAGACTCAAAACTGTCATATATAATAAGAGATCATGACAGAGAGAAATTTGAAGAACGTAAAAAGACATTAACCAATATTGTTGACGAACTCAATAAAAAATATATTGATCGCATCACTCTCGATATGAAAGATCAGTATTATAATATGAAAGAAAAAATTGAGCCTGTTATGCATATTGTAGATTATGCACACCGTGCAATGGAAGAGTTGGGTATTAAGCCTATTGTTAAACCAATACGTGGTGGAACAGATGGGTCAAAGTTGTCTTTCATGGGATTGCCTTGCCCCAATATCTTCGCTGGTGGTATGAACTTTCATGGTAAATATGAGTATTTACCAATACCCGCATTAGAGAAAGCATCTAAGGTTATAGTAAAAATAGCCGAGTTAGTAGCTAAAGAAAATTAAAACATCATTATTATAAATATCTATACAGAATGAAACAGACACCATTTACAGAACTTCATATTTCAAAAGGGGCAAAAATGCACGACTTTGCAGGTTACAACATGCCTATTGAGTATACGGGTATTATTGATGAACACCAAACAGTGGTTAATGGTGTTGGGGTGTTTGATGTATCGCATATGGGAGAGTTTTGGGTAAAAGGACCAAAAGCATTGGAGTTTCTTCAAAAGATAACGAGTAATGATGTAACTAAACTAGAGCTAGGCAAGGCGCAATATACGTGTTTTGTAAATGAGAAGGGTGGAATTGTAGACGATTTTATTCTTTACTATTATGAACACGAGAAGTATCTATTGGTTGTAAATTCTGCTAATATTGATAAAGATTGGCAGTGGTGCCAGAAATGGAACACAGAGGGTGCGATTCTTGAGAATGCTTCTGATAATATGGCGCTGCTTGCGGTGCAAGGGCCTAAGGCTCTTGAAACATTACAAAAGCTCACTAAGGTTGACCTTTCCTTAATTCCATCATATGAATTTGTAACAGATCAATTTGCCGGAGTAGATAATGTAATTATTTCGAATACGGGATATACTGGTGCAGGTGGTTTTGAGCTCTACTTTTATCCGTCTGAGGGATTAAAAATATGGGAAGCTGTATTTGAAGCAGGAGAGGAGTTTGGTATAAAGCCTATTGGACTGGGTGCAAGAGATACTTTGAGACTTGAAATGGGATATTGTTTATATGGGCATGAACTTGATGATTTAACTTCACCATTAGAAGCAGGGTTAGGATGGATTACTAAATTTGCAGATAACAAGCCTTTTATTGGTAGAGAGGTGTTAGAAAAACTAAAATCGGAAGGCGTAACAAAGAAATTATGCTGCTTTGAATTAATAGACCGGGGTATTCCTCGCCAAGGGTACGAAATAGTAAATCTTGACGACGAAGTTATTGGAAATATAACTTCAGGAACAATGTCTCCAATGCTTAAGAAAGGTATCGGCATGGGCTATATAAAAACAGAATATGCAAAACTAGGCAGTAAAATTGCAATTAAAGTAAGAAATAAATCTCTAAAAGCTGAAATTGTTAAAGCACCTTTCAGAAAATAAATTGTGAAAAAGGCAAAGTTAGCTAAGAACATCTTTTTTATTCTCGGTGCTCTAGCGTTGGGAATCATGGTCTATTCAATCGGTCTGAATAATATTTGGAGAGATATGAAGCAGACCGGTTGGTGGTACATTCCCATAATAGGAATGTGGATATTTGTTTATATTATAAATACATTGTCGCTCTATATTATCTTGCGTGATGGAAGTGAAGAAACTAAAAAGATTGGCTTTTTTAGGCTCTTCAAGATAACAATAAGTGGCTTTGCTATAAATTACATAACTCCATTTGGGCTAATGGGAGGAGAGCCATACAAGATTATAGAACTACAGCCGGATCTTGGCATTCAAAAGTCCACTTCTTCAGTTCTCCTCGGCACAATGATGCGTATTGTAGCTCATTTTATCTTTTGGATGGTATCTATACCGCTCTTGATATTTCTTGTTCCTGTGCTTTCAGACTCTGTTGAGGTTGGCATAATGATAACTACAGGCACTACTTTTCTGCTTCTGCTTTGGGCATATAGAATTTACACTCGTGGAGGTGTTGATAGAGCATTAATTATATCGAGTCGTTTGCCCTTCATTGGCAAGAAGATAAAAGCATATAGAACCAATAATCAGGAGAAGATAAGCCAAATGGATGAGCTCATCTCTGATCTCTATAAGAACCGAAAAAGAGATTTCTTCCTTTCCCTTTCGTTTGAGTTTATTGCCCGTATATTAGTTTGTGTGGAAGTTATACTAATGATGCAGGCAATTAAACAACCCATTACCTTTGGAGAGAGCGTATTGATTGAATCATTGCAATCGCTCATCTCAAATCTGTTTTTCTTTATGCCTATGCAGATGGGTGCTCGAGAAGGTGGTTTTGTAATAGTATATGGTATGCTCTCTATACCTCTTGCTTACGGAGTTTTTGTAAGCATTTGTAAACGCATACGTGAGCTGTTTTGGACTTTAATAGGTGTTGTACTTATAAAGGTAAATCGATAATATCAAATTAAACTACACAATATCTAATTATAGAACACAAAGTTTACTTGCAGAACCATATTTGTTTATAGAGTCATATTTACTTATACACCTCTTTTTTAGCTGCAAGAAGAGTGTTCTTTAACAAAGAAACAATTGTCATTGGTCCCACACCCCCTGGTACTGGCGTAATATATGAACATTTGGGCGCAACCTCTTCAAACATAACATCACCTGTAAGTTTAAAGCCAGACTTAGTGGTTTTATTAGGCACTCGTGTAGTGCCCACATCAATTACCACAGCACCTTCTTTGACCATATCTCCTTTTAAAAATTCAGGTACGCCCAACGCTGCAATAATAATATCGGCTTGAAGTGTAATCTCTTTAATATTCTTTGTACGGCTATGACAAATTGTAACTGTGCAATCGCCAGGGTTGGCTTTTTGAAGCAATAGCATTGATACGGGTTTGCCTACAATATTGCTTCTTCCTAAAACAACGCAATGCTTACCTTTTGTTTCAATGTTATATCTTTTAAGAAGTTCAACAATTCCCGATGGAGTTGCAGAAAGGAAACACGGCATTCCTAGAGACATCCTGCCTACGTTTACTGGATGAAAACCGTCTACATCTTTGCGATAGTCAATTGCCTCTGTGACTTTTGTCTCAGAGATGTGTGAGGGTAGTGGAAGCTGTACAATAAAACCATCTATGTCTTTATCATTATTGAGTCTGTCAACACAAGCAAGCAGTTCCTCTTCGGTAACATCGTTTTTATATCTGATTAGAGAGGATTTAAAGCCCACTTGTTCACAAGCTTTTACTTTGTTTGCTACATATGTTTCGCTACCACCGTCGTGGCCAACAAGTACAGCAGCCAGATGAGGCACTTTACCTCCAGATTTTTTAATAATTTCAACCTCAGCGGCAATCTCTTCTTTTATTTTTGCCGCAACTGCTTTCCCATCTATTAATTGCATAGTTTAGTAATTAATTGGTGATATTTTTATTCTGAGATTTTTCAACCCTATTTTCTAAAGGTAAAATTGAAGTTACAATTGCTTAACACAATTATCTTCTTCTCCTGTTTCTCATAGCCTGCTTACCTCCTCCAGTGGTCATTTTGCGCATCATCTTGCGGGTTTCATCAAACTGCTTAATAAGCTTATTTACCTCCTGAACATCGGTTCCACTACCTTTTGCAATTCGGGCACGGCGACTACCGTTTAATATCTCTGGGTTAGTGCGTTCTTGTGGTGTCATAGAATGGATAATTGCTTCAATACCCTTAAATGCATCATCATCAAAATCCATATCTTTAATCTGTTTGCCTACACCAGGTATCATAGAAGCAAGATCCTTCAGATTACCCATTTTCTTGATCTGCTGTATTTGAGTGATGAAGTCGTTAAAGTCGAATTGATTCTTAGCAATCTTCTTCTGAAGACGTCGAGCCTCTTCTTCGTCATATTGTTCCTGAGCTTTCTCAACAAGTGTAACCACGTCACCCATACCCAATATACGGTCGGACATACGCTCTGGATGAAACACATCTATTGCATCAAGCTTTTCTCCTGTTCCAACAAACTTAATTGGTTTATCAACTACCGAACGAATAGACAGGGCTGCACCACCACGTGTATCACCATCAAGTTTGGTAAGCACTACACCACTGAAGTTAAGACGCTCATTAAATTCCTTAGCTGTATTTACAGCGTCCTGCCCGGTCATTGCATCAACCACAAAAAGAATCTCCTGAGGGTTTACAGCTTTTTTAATAGCTTCAATCTCAGCCATCATCTCCTCATCAATGGCAAGTCGACCAGCAGTGTCAATAATAACCAAATCTCTGCCGTGCTGACGAGCATGTTCAATAGCATTTTTTGCAATCTTCACCGGGTTTTTGTTGTCCTCTTCAAAATAAACAGGAACACCAATCTGTTCGCCAAGCACTTTCAACTGCTCAATTGCGGCAGGACGATAAACGTCGGCAGCCACTAGCAAAGGATTCTTTCCCCTTTTGCTCTTAATCATATTGGCTAGCTTACCCGAGAAAGTGGTCTTACCAGAACCTTGCAGACCCGACATTAAGATAACTGCAGGTTTGCCATTAATATTAATGTCTTCTGCAGTACCACCCATTAAAAGAGCCAATTCATCATGAACTATTTTAACCATCAGCTGTTCTGGCTTCACTGCATTGAGCACATCCTGGCCCATTGCTTTTTCCCTAACAGATTCTGTAAATTCCTTTGCGGTTTTATAGTTTACGTCAGCATCTAATAGTGCGCGACGAACTTCTTTTAATGTTTCGGCAACATTAATTTCGGTAATCTTTCCCTGACCTTTTAATATCTTAAACGACCGTTCGAGTCTATCACTTAAATTTTCAAACATATTATATTTATACTATTTTATTCTATTTATAATTATTTTGTTCACTAAATTTAGACTATTTCTTGCTATAACATAATATAAACAAGTTTGTCTTCTGCTCATTTATCTAAAAGAAATAATTCACTAAATTTAGACCATTTCTCGCTATAGTATAATACAGGCAAGCTTGTTTTCTACTCATTTAGCTTAACGTAATAGTGCCTTATATTTACACACCTAAAATATAAAGTAAGGCGATTTGATAAAAGCCGATATTATACACACAAAGATAATGAAAAAGGATTACTCTCTAAAGCAGATCGATACACAAATATTTGGTATAATACAGTTATTGACTTTGCAAATGTTTTGATTAACTGTTTTTAACCGGAATATTTAATACATGCTCTTTTTTTTGTACTTTTGCGGTCCAACTTACATTGGTTGTCCAATAATTTATTAGGATTATTATCTGCGTCAATATGAAGAAATCCCCATTGCAATATTTTCTGTATTTATCAATAGGTGCGGCAATTGTTACAATTGTTTTAAAGTCATATGCCTACTATATAACGGGCTCAGTGGGTTTTATGTCTGATGCTCTTGAGTCATTTGTAAATCTCTTTGCAGCAATATTTGCCTTATTGATGCTCATTATTTCACAGAAGCCAGCCGATAAGAAACATATGTATGGTCACAGCAAAGCAGAGTATTTCTCTAGTGCAGCTGAAGGCGCGCTCATTATAATTGCGGCATTTAGTATAATCAGAAGTGCCATACCTCGAATTTTTAATCCTGTCTCTATAGAGAATGTTGATCTAGGACTAATATTATCCTTTATTGCTTCATTAGTAAATTTAGGAGTAGGCTCAGTACTTATATCTCACGGAAAGAAAAAAAAATCTTTGATACTCGAAGCAGACGGGAGACATCTTATGACAGATGTGTGGACATCGTTAGGAGTAATAGTGGGTATTATAATAGTTAAGTTTACTGGTTGGTATATTGTAGACCCAATCATTGCGCTTTTTGTTGCAGTAAACATAATGTATACTGGTTACAAGCTTATTAAGCGCTCTGCCAAAGGATTAATGGATGCAACTATCCCCGATGAAGATATGAAGAGAATTATAGTTTATCTCGATTCTCTTAAATCCAGACAGATAGAGTATCACTCACTAATGACACGAGTGGCAGGGCAAAGAAAATTCATATTCTTTCACTTGTTAGTTCCGGGTGATTGGACGGTTAAGCACGGACACGACTGTGCAGATGAAATTGAA
>JAAZCL010000102.1 GCA_012513315.1 Bacteroidales bacterium
CATTATCATAGGCTTCACACAATTCATAGATATCAGGCGTTGCGAAGCCACTATCTCCACGAACTAAAATATCTGTTGTAGGGACTACTGGATTATAATGCTCTAATAGTGGTTCAAGAAATGCTTTTACACCTGTTGAAGTATACTGGTTTCCAGGTCGAAGTTTGGCTTTCAAAAAGTCACCAGTTAAACCATCAAACGCAACGATTGGATGATAGCCATGTGTTCCATAATGGGCATTGTAATCGGTTTGCTCTTGTCTACCGAAGGTATCTGAATGTGTAGAATCCAAATCGATTATCATATCGGTATCATTGCGAACCAGTCGAGCTTGATCGATTAAAGCTTGGTTAAATACTTGAAAGTCATCGATAGTTTGTTCAGTAATCCGATCAAAAAAACGTGAGATTGATGGCTGTGATGCCAATGCGTCTTCTAATGATAAAGTTTTTAACATTGGATCGTGTCGTAGAATATCGGCAGACGAGTCAGCTTTATAACCAGCGATCAGTTGAAGGACCATTTGTTTTAAAATTTTCTGATTCGTGTGGGTCCAGTAACGACGATTTTCTTTAAAAGTAATGAGTTGTTTGATGAGGTTTTCAAAATGGAAAGCATCCATTAATTCATCTACTAAAAGTAAACCAGAATCACTCGATAAACGACCACCTGTATGAGAGGCATGTAGATTATTATTGAATTTCACTGCAGTTTCTTGTAAAGTAACCATTGAGAGAACCCCTTCCTATTGGTTGTTTGTCGTGAATTAACCATATCAAAAAGGGGTTCTTTTTTCTTTTTATTTGTCACCCAATGGGTGATGAGATGAAACAGCACAAGTATTATAAGTACAAGATTAACTAACAGTTTCAGGAAAACTATGAATTATTCAGGAGTACTTGTGTTTATAATCATTTTTAAATAATCACTATAGGTTTCGTAATGAATTTATAGAAATTAAAATAATTAGTCAAAAATAATCAAAGGAACCTATTATCTATATAAAAAATAACCATCTCCTATCGACTGAGTAAGGAGATGGATATTATTTTATTGAAATATTTTGGTGCAGTTTTTAAAGGGGTAAATCTTTCTTCGTAAAGAGAATATTTGAAGCGGTGTATAGTACAAAGGTAATTGCTCCTAAAGCTACTAAGCCCCAGCCAAATTCTCCACCGGCAAGAATTGCATCTGTGTCAAAAAGTGTGGTTATTGTTATATATTCAAGACCATCGGCACTATCCATTAATTGTTGAATCATAGTAATTAGGAAGAAAGCAAAAGGTATACCGCCTCCGATTGCTAACGCCATTCCTGTACGGTTAAACAATGTTGATGCGAAGAACGCTATTGAACTCATTGCAAGAATTAATAATAGTAGCCCCAGACTTAACCATAGATACGTTTCAACATCAAATTCTAAAGCTTTATCAACCGATCTAGCGGAAGACACCATCGCATGATTGGCCATTGATGTAATTTGTTCTTCATTTAATCCGGTTGTTTGTGTAGATAAGACTAAGGCTTCCGGATCTTTAAGTAATGTTAAGTTTTCACTTACTTGATCACTACTTAAGTTTAAAGCTGTTGCGGATGAGTCGATGACTGTTTGAAGCAGAAGCTCCGCATTGTCTTCAGTTAGCTGTCTTTGAGGTGTTGTCGCTTTGGTTTGGCAACACTTTTTTAGACAAATTTTATAAGGTGTTCTTTTCATTATCTATCCGAAGCCTCCGATTGCCCTTGACAACGAG
>JAAZCL010000103.1 GCA_012513315.1 Bacteroidales bacterium
CCGATGCCAGGTTGCGACGATAGAATGCATTAGACTCTTCGGCAGTTGAAAAACCAGCATATTGTCTAATTGTCCATGGCCTCATTACATACATAGTTGAGTATGGGCCACGTAAAAATGGTGGAAGTCCGGCCGCATAATCAAGATGCTCCATTCCTTCCAGGTCTTGTTTTGTATAAACAGGCTTCACAGGTATCTGCTCTGATGTAAGCCACTCAGATTTGTTTTCGTTTTTATTGTTCCACTCATCAACATTTGCAGGAGTAAAACCATCTGATTGAATATTTATTTCCTTAAAATTAGGTTTCATATTATTTAGAGTAATATTTTTTGTTTTTAAATATAGGGTGCAATGACGTTTGCAATTGCAAGTAACAGACTAAACATAAGCGACAACATAGATGTGCGTGCATCTAAAAATGCAATTGAACTTAGGTCTCTTTCAGTGGCAATTTTCATCTTTTTGATGTTGCTCTTTGCTAGTGGAAAGCTAATAAGTACTAGAAATGTAATTGGATGAAGCAAGTTGATAGTTACCAAAACTGCTATTAGTAAATAAGCTACTAATAACAAAGTTTGATAAACTATTTGCGAACCTTCTAAACCAAGCTTCATTGCTTGAGTGCTAACTTTTGCTCCTCCGTCTTGATTTACATCTCGTGTGTTATTTGCATGTAATATTCCCACCACCAGCAAGCCAGTTGGGGCAGCCACTAAAAGGGTAGTCCATATTAGTTGTCCTGTTATTACAAACGCTATACCCATGGGTACTGCCATTGCATAACAAATATAAATAAGAAGTTCGCCCAGTGCTACATACTTAAATTTATGGTAGAAGATAACACTAAGAATGCCAATTAAGCCAATTATTAATAAAGGCCAACTGGTATTAATAAGTAGGTATGTACCTATTAAAACACCAATTGTGAGCATTGTTAATGAGTAGTAGAGTATTGTTTTGGGTTTAAAGATACCTTGCACTATAAGACGTGGGGGACCAGTTTTTTCTTTTACGTCAACTCCATTTATGTAGTCTTGATACTCATTCATGAGATTTCCAGATATATGAAAGATGAGCATTCCGAAAAAACCAATTACCCCGTAAATCCAGTTTACCTCGCCTATATATCCTTCGGTTTTAAAAAGAAAAAATATAAAAGAGTAGGCAACTATTGCCGGTGACATAGATGCGCTCCATGCCCACGGGTGTGCTACAATAATCCAGTTTTTCAGCTTTTCTCCTCCATCCATAATTTAAGTAGTTGTTGGGCTAATCTTCTATTTAAATTTCAGTTCTTAACTTTATATTATTACTTCAGCAATTTCTCGTTAAAAAACTTGAGTGTTTCAAGAACATTGCTTCGAACATGAATAAAGTATTCAACACCTTGAGTTTTAAGTTCTTCCATACATGCTGGTGCTCCTGCAACTACAAGAATTTCATTTCCATCTTTAAGCATATTATATGCTTCGGGTGCAAATGTTGGATATTCATCGTCACTAGAGCAAAGAACAACTACATCGGCTCCTTTTTCACGAGCGGCTTTAACACCTTCTGCTACTGAGTTGAAACCTAGTTTATCAATTAATTCATATCCGGCAGTTCCAAAGAAGTTACTTGAGAATTGTGATCTTGCCAAACGCATATTAAGATTCCCAATTGTTAGCATAAACACTTTTGGTCTCCTGCCACTTTTCTCGGTATTTAGGCGCAACTCATTAAACTGATTAGCCAATCTTTTTTTATTGAGGCTTTTGAGCGGTGATTCTGAAGTGCTACATCCGCATCCACAGCCATGAGCTTCTTCATTTTCTATCTTGCTAAGCATGCTCTCGTTGAAGTTAGGATACTGATTTGTTCCCAGCATAACCTCACGGCGGTTGGCAAGTGCATTAAAACGATCGTCGGCCGAAGAATTTATTGCATCTTGCACTGTTCCTGCTTGAAGAGCATTGTAGAAACCAGTTTCTTCTGTTTCTAGGAAAAGCTTCCATGCCTGCTCGGCCAACGAAGATGTAAGAGTTTCGATATAGTACGAACCAGCGGAGGGGTCTGTAACCTTATCAAAATGAGCCTCTTCTTTAAGTAGAAGTTGCTGATTTACAGCAATTCTTTCTGCAAACTCTGTTGGAGTTTCAAAGGTTTCGTCAAAAGGACGTACAGTAAGCGAGTCTACCGAGCCTAATGCTGCAGACATTGCTTCTGTTTGTGTACGGAGCAAATTAACATATGGATCGTAAAGAGATTGATTGAATTTTGATATTGTAGCATGAATATTCATTTTTGCTGCACATCTGCATGTACCATCATCTGCTTTATTATCGCAATCGTGTGGACAGGGAGCTTTGTATGCTCCAACAATATTGGCCCATAACCAACGTGCAGCTCTAAATTTTGCTATCTCCATGAAGTAGTTGGAGCCTACACCAAATTCAAACTTAATTTTCTTTGCTGCTGTTGATGGGTCTACACCATTTTCTATTAATGCAGACAACACCTGATTGCCGTATGAAAGAGCGTATCCAAGTTCTTGGTAGCTATACGCACCTGCATCATTTATCATGTTGCCTGTTACAGAAATTGATCTGTAGCGTGGTAGTGGCGCGGTGATTTTAACTATCTCAACCGACTTTTCAATCCATTTTGGTTCGTCCATTCCTTTTTTTAGAATCTTTCTGAAAGGATCGAATTCAATTGAGCCGAAGCACTCAAGCGGATTGAGATTTTGGGCTTTTACGTAATCTACAACCAACTTTGCAAGATCGATGGTACGCGAAATGCATGTCCTGAAGTTTAACTCTACTTTATCTGGCGCGATGCCATTTAAAAGTATTGCCACATTCTCTGCTGTTAGTTGGTTCTTTGGCAGTTGAAAACCAAATGATGTTACTCCTTTTGTTAATAAAGTGAGTGCTTTTTTGTTTGCCTCGCTAAAGTCTTCTACTTTAATTTCGTGTCTTACATACCACAAGTTGTCTTTTCTTGTGCTGCGAACATAGGGGAACTCACCGGGTAGATTTTCGGAAGAGGCCAAACCCTCTATATCCTCTGCTCTGTAAAATGGATTTACATTAAACCCTTCTTTTGTTTTCCATACCAGCCTTTTTTGGAAATCGGCACCTTTTAGGTCCTTTGTTATTACTTCCATCCACTCATTTGTGGAAACTGGTGGAAAATCAGTGAAAAGCTTCTCTCTCTGATTACTCATATTTTATTATTTATTATTTAAGAAGAGACAAAAATACATTATTTTGCTCTCATTTAAAAGTGTTTAGATTTATATTAAATGTAATTTGAAGCGATATTTATAGCTATGCATTGTCTAAATCCACAAGCAGCTTGCTAATTTTTTCTACAGCCGCTTCTGCAAATAGTTTTCCCTTGGCGGCAGTAGACTTTTTAGGGTTGCCAATTCCTGTATCTTCCGATACTACATCCCAATGACGGGGGGCCCAGCCTATCTTTTGGTTTAATGCATCAATTTTAACGGGCTTTGCGGCACCATCTCCTGCACTCTGCATGTTTACCAGCTCGGGGTGATAATGAAGCATTACAGAGGTTTCTAATTCACCTGCGTGCTCATCGGGCTTTTCTTCAAAAATCCAATCAGAAGGAACAACTGTCCACCAATCCACCACTATAATTTGAAAGTGGGGAAATGTAACTTGCAAATCTCTTACATATGGCTTGAATGTGTTACCACCATGACCGTTGACAATTACCAGCTTTTTAATTCCCTGAATATTTAATGATGTAACTATATCCACCAGGATGGCTTTCTGTGTTTCGGTTCTTGTATGAACACAAAAGGGTTTATTCCATTGCCCCATATTTTGAGATCCAAAATATACGGGAGACATTACCATGCTCACCACTCCCTGTTTATATGCCATCTCGGCCGCATCACTTGCTACCTCGTAAGTTAGAATACAGTCGGTAAGATATGGAAGATGATAATTATGAGGCTCTACGGCACCCCATGGCAGAATTGCTATACTATAATTTTGTTTTGATACCTCACCCCAATTGGTTAAGGGGATATGAAGGAAGGATTTTTTTGCCATTTATATTAAAAATTAAAAGATTACATAGTCAATAGTCCGTTTCTTAAACAGTAGAATGTGAGCCCCGATACTGTTTTGACACCAGTCTTGCGAATTATATTTTTGCGGTGTGTGAGTACGGTATTGAGACTGATATTTAACATATCGGCAATTTCTTTATTGATGCAACCTTTTACGATATGTTGCAATATCTCTGTTTCTCTGTTGGTTAAGTGATGATTACCATCTTCGTGGTGATACTGATAATC
>JAAZCL010000104.1 GCA_012513315.1 Bacteroidales bacterium
CCATAATTCTAACTGTATCACCAATGTTACAGTCGTTTTTCTCATCGTGAGCGTGAAATTTCTTCGTTTTACTAACGAACTTCCCATAAATAGGGTGCTTTTCCTTCCATTTTACAGCAACTGTGATAGATTTCTCCATCTTATTACTGAAAACGACCCCCACTCTCTCTTTTCTTAAATTTCTCGTTTCCATTATTGGTTTATGCTTTGTTGATTTCTCTTGCACGAATTTCTGTATTGATACGTGCAATACCTTTTCTTTTATCTTTTAAGATGATCGGATTATCAAGTGGAGTAATGCTATGACTAATAACCAATTGATTTAACGACAGTTTCTCAGCATCTAACATCTCTTTTAAATCCTTGTCAGATAATTCTCTTATTTCTTGTAACTTCATTTCTTATTTTTGATTACGAGTTTCGCTATAATCCCTCCTAACTACAAATGAAGTAGTTACGGGTAGTTTTTGGGCAGCCAAGCGCAATGCTTCTCTAGCTACTTCTAAAGACACACCCTCAATTTCAAATAGAATTCTTCCGGGTGTTACTGGCGCAACAAATCCTTCAGGTGCACCTTTTCCCTTACCCATACGAACCTCTGCTGGTTTTTTAGTAATTGGTTTATCTGGAAAAACACGAACCCAAACTTGTCCCTGACGCTCCATATAGCGAGTAACAGCAACACGCGCTGCCTCTAGCTGAGAACCGGTAATCCATTTAGATTGCAATGATTTAATTCCAAATGAACCAAAAGCTAACTGATTGCCACGTTGGGCATTTCCTTTCATGCGACCCTTCTGCTGTCTTCTGAATTTTGTTTTCTTCGGTTGTAACATTTTATTTAATCTAAAGCTTTATATTTTATTATCTTCTGCTTCTACGTTGTCCTCTTCTATCATCACTTCTGCGTCCACCTCTACGGCCACGAGTATCTTTTTGTGATGCAAAAGATGGAGCTAAATCAACTTTACCATAGATTTCTCCACGACAAATCCAAACCTTTACTCCAATAAGTCCAACTTTTGTATGTGCTTCTGCCAATGCATAATCTATATCTGCACGGAATGTATGCAAAGGAGTTCTTCCTTCTTTATACATCTCAGAACGAGCCATCTCGGCACCGTTCAAACGACCAGATACTTGAATTTTAATACCTTCAGCTCCCATTCTCATAGTAGAAGCAATTGCCATTTTAACAGCACGACGATAGGCAATATTACCTTCAATTTGACGTGCTACATTATTAGCAACAAGTACAGCATCAAGTTCAGCTTTCTTTACTTCAAAAATATTGATCTGAATCTCTCTGTCTGTTATTTTTTTAAGTTCTTCTTTCAGCTTATCAACTTCTGCTCCGCCTTTCCCGATAATCATTCCGGGGCGAGCAGTACAAATAGTGATAGTAACAAGCTTCAATGTTCTTTCAATAATAATTCTAGATACACTTGCTTTAGCTAGTCGAGCGTTTATGTACTTTCTCAACTCACTATCTTCAAGCAATGTGTCACCATAGTCACTACCACCATACCAGTTGGAATCCCAACCTCTAATGATGCCTAAACGATTTGATATCGGATTTATTTTTTGTCCCATTGGCTTAATTATTTTTTTCTGAATTTATTGTATCTACCACCAATGTAACGTGATTGGAACGTTTTCTAATTCTGTGTCCCCGTCCTTGTGGTGCTGGACGAAGTCTCTTTAGCATCGAGCCTCCATCCACCGATATAGTTTTTATATATAATTCTCCTGTTTCGGCTTTACGTTCATTTTTTTGTTCCCAATTGGAAATTGCAGATAACAATAGTTTTTCAACTCTTGCAGCAGCTTCCTTATTAGAGTATTTCAATACACCTAATGCTTTAAACACTTCCATTCCACGAACTAGGTCAACTACGTAACGCATTTTTCGAGGTGATGTAGGAACATTTCTTAAAATAGCCAAAGATACCTCTTTACGAGCTTCTTTTCTCTTTTCGGCTGATATTCTTTTTCTAGCACTCATGTCTTTAACTTTCTTTATGTTTTAATTTGTGCTCCGTATTATCTTTTTCTCGCCCCAGCGTGACCGCGGTATGTGCGAGTAATAGAAAATTCACCAAGTTTATGTCCTACCATATTTTCAGTTATATATACTGGAATAAATTTATTTCCATTATGTACAGCAATGGTATGACCAACATAATCCGGAGAAATCATCGAAGCTCTTGCCCATGTCTTAAGAACGGTTTTCTTACCGCTTTC
>JAAZCL010000105.1 GCA_012513315.1 Bacteroidales bacterium
ATAATAGACGATTACAAAAGTAATCTAATAAATTCAAATACAAAAACCCCTAAAAAAAACTGTAAACTTTAGGGCTAAACATATAAAAGAAACAATACATAGTTTTGATTGTTGTAATTACAATTTTCAAAGTTAACACATAGAGGTAATGAATTCATCAAAAAATAAACCTAATAAAAAGAGTACGAGGATAAAAACTAAGGTTTTTATTCCACTGTTGTTTGTTACAGCCATACTTATTCTCACTTATATATTTCCTCGCCAAAGTAGTTTTAAATATACTTTTAGTGAAGGTAGGCCGTGGCAGTATGGACTACTTACTGCTCCTTCCGACTTTCCTATATACAAACCTGCAGATATTCTTAAGGCAGAGCAGGATAGTATTTTAGAGTTTTACGAACCCTATTTTGAGGTTAACGAGGATGTTGAGATAAACTCATTAGCAAATTTTGATGCTGATGTAAATCTAAATACACGACTGTCTGAGCTATCACCCGAATATAAATTGTATATCCGAAAGAGCTTGAGTGAGATCTACAAAACCGGCATCATGAGATCTGATGACTATGATAGGATTAAAAAATCTAAAACTGGTGCATTGCGACTTCGCAAAGGAAATATTGCCGAATCCCGAGATATAGAATCATTCTATACCATACGTTCTGCATATGAAAAAGTGTTGAATGAAACTCCCGAGGGTATATATGACAGTGTATTAAAGTCGGCAAACATAAATGAATACATAAGCGAGAATATAATTTATGATGCAGCATTTTCAGAAAAAGCCCGTTTAGAATTTATTCAACAGGTAGATATTAGCCGAGGCATGGTGCAACAGGGACAACGTATTATAGATCAGGGCGAGATAGTTGACTCACGAACTTTCAACATTCTCTCTTCGCTAAAGCAAGTTTCTGAAGAACGCAGTGGTGGTGCAAATAAAAGCACATGGAAGCTGGTGGGTCAGTTTGTTTTGATATTATTTATGCTTTCCTCTTTTTATATGTATCTTTTATATTTCAGACCACATGAATGGAGAAACAGGATGCATGTGATATTTATGCTTCTGTTAATAGTATTATTTGTTGGACTTACGGCTCTCACAATACATCTCGACTTATATAATGTATATATAATTCCGTTTACTATAGTTACAATATTAATAAGAACATTTATCGACTCCCGAACCGCCTTATTTGCAAGTATAATAACTATCATATTAAGTTCTTTAATGGTTCCGTTTCCTTTTGAGTTTATTGTTCTTCAGATATCAGCCACAATGGTATCAATTTTTATGTTGAAAGAATTATCTGAGCGTTCACAATTAATAAGAAGTTCATTTTTTATTTTATTCACCTATTCGTTTGTATATCTGGGGTTTGTAATGTATCAAGAAGGTAATGTAACAGAAGGAAACTGGGTGATGCTCATCTACTTCCTAATCAACTTTATTCTTATTATGTTCTCTTACTCTCTTATATACTTGGTTGAGAAATCGTTTGGCTTCATCTCGGGTGTTACGCTCGTAGAACTCTCTAATATAAATAAACCATTGCTTAAGGAGTTGTCAGAGAAGACACCCGGCACATTCCAACACTCTTTGCAGGTATCTAACCTAGCAGTGGCTGCAGCAGTTAAATTAGGAGCAAATGCTTCACTTATCAGAACAGGAGCTTTATATCATGATATTGGTAAAATGGTGAATCCTGCCTTTTTTACAGAGAATCAGGCTCCGGGAATGAATCCACATGCCGGTCTCCCATTCGATGAGAGTGCCCGTATTATTATTAATCATGTGAAGGATGGAGTAAAGATTGCCCAGAAAAACAATATACCTCAACAGATAATAGATTTTATTGAAACGCATCATGGCACAAGTATGCCTAAGTATTTTTACAACTCTTGGAAAAATGCAAACCCAGGCAAAGAAGCTAACGAGGCCAACTTCCGCTATCCAGGTCCAAACCCTTTTACAAAAGAAGGGGCTATTATGATGATGGCCGATTCGGTAGAAGCAGCATCACGAAGTCTCCCCTTATATAACGAAGAGACAATTCGCCAGCTTGTTGATAAAATAATTGATTCTCAGTTGAGTGAAGGGTATTTCAAATCTGCTCCCATCACATTTAGAGATGTTCAAACAGTAAAGGATGTGTTTGTAGATAAGCTTATGACAATATACCACACCAGAATTGCTTATCCAGAGTTGGTAAAATCATAAACACTACTCCCATTCTATTGTAGCAGGTGGTTTTGAAGAAACATCATAAACTACCCTATTCACTCCTTGCACTTTATTTATTATTTCATTAGATACTTTTGCTAGGAATTCATAAGGTAAACGTGCCCAGTCGGCTGTCATAGCATCTTTAGAGGTTACTGCACGCAATGCAATTGTATTTTCGTATGTACGCTCATCACCCATCACTCCTACCGACTGAACCGGCAGTAAGATTGCCCCTGCTTGCCATACATCGTCATACAAGCCTGCTGCCCGTAATTCTGATATATATATATCGTCTGCCTCCTGAACAATACGTACTTTATTAGGAGTTATATCTCCAAGAATACGAATGCCAAGTCCTGGTCCTGGGAAAGGATGGCGATGAATTAAATTTGGCTGCATCCCAAGCTCCAAACCAATCTTACGAACCTCATCTTTAAAAAGAAGTTTGAGAGGCTCGCATAGCTTAAGGTTCATCTTTTCGGGCAGTCCACCAACGTTATGGTGACTCTTTATTGTTACACCAGTTATAGAGAGAGATTCAATAATATCGGGATAGATAGTACCTTGCGCCAACCATTTAATGTCATTAAGCTTGGTAGCTTCAGCGTCAAATACATCTATAAACCCTTTGCCAATTATCTTTCTTTTCTCTTCAGGATCGGTTACACCTTCAAGTTCTTTGTAAAAATAATCCTTAGCATCAACACCAATTACGTGTAAGCCTAGATGCTCATAATCTCTTAAAACATTTTCGAACTCATTTTTACGCAATAAACCATGATCTACAAACACACAGGTAAGGTTTTCTCCAATAGCTTTATTAAGTAATACCGCAGTAACAGACGAATCTACGCCACCCGACAATGCAAGTATGACCTTGTCATCACCCAGCTCTTGCCTCAACTCTTGAACAGTTGATTCTACAAAAGATGCCGGTGTCCAGTCGCGCTTCATACCACAAATAGTAAGAAAATTGTCTATCAAGTCATGGCCATGCTCGGTATGGAATACCTCGGGATGAAACTGCACACCCCATGTTTCTTCATTTTTTATTCTATATGCTGCCCAATCTACATCTTCTGTTGAAGCTACCCGGCTAAAATTTTCAGGAGCGTTTACTATGGTATCTCCATGCGACATCCACACTTCGCTATTTTGTTTTATATTACCAAAAAGCATGTCGGTTTTATCATAAATATTGAGATGTGCACGACCATACTCCCTGCTATTGGGTTGACAAACTTTTCCTCCAGCCAGATTCACCATCAGCTGTGCCCCGTAACAGATACCCAATACCGGAAATTTACCTCTTATATTGGTTAAGTCGGTCTTAAAAGCATTTTCATCATTAACAGAGAAAGGGCTTCCAGATAAGATAACACCTTTAACGGATTCATCTCCAAAAGGAAATTTGTTATAAGGTACAATTTCACAATAGGTCTTTAGGTCTCTAACTCGTCTACCGATGAGCTGTGTTGTTTGTGATCCGAAATCGAGGATAATTATTTTTTCGTGCATAATATTAAGTTCTTTGTTTATGAGTGCAAAGATAAGAAAAGAATCATTTTATAAAATAATAAGTTGTTATGAGTATGCTCAAACGCAACTATTTATTAAGTCTTATTTTGATGCTACTTTGGCTGTTTATAAAAGGGGTTTAACCGAGCAAGGTAAGAGCAAGGTATGAGTGAGGTAAGAGCAATGTGTAAGTGAGTTGATTATACAGACTAAATTTATTATTGCTTAGAGTTTTTTGTTATCTTTGAATTCAGATAATGAGCAACATGAAATTAAAATACATATCGTTTATAATATTACTAGGCGTTTTCCATCAACAGTTGTTGGTGGCACAGACCCTTGATGATGCAAAAGTTTGGTACCTAGAAGGTAGATATGCTGAAGCATTACCAGTTTTTAAGGCCGAATATCAAGTGAATCCTATGGATGCTCCTCTTAATCAATGGCTGGGGGTAAGTCTTTACAAAACAGGCAGCCTCACAGAAGCAGAGCAATATCTGAAGTTTGCATCAGATAGAAAAATCCCTGAGGCGCATCTTTCATTGGGCGAACTTTATGCAAAACTGTATCGATTTGAAGAGGCTGAAAAAGAATTTGATAAATATCAACGTGCCAATCGCAGAAACAATGAAGCGCTTGAACGATTAGATTTGGTTCGCGAATACTCAACTAAGCTTCAACGAGCAATAAGTCGTTCGGAGGATATTCAAATAATTGACAGTTTGGTGCTTCCTAAAACTGATTTTTTGAATGCTTATAACCTAAGTGCATCATCGGGTTCTGTTATTCCTATTAATGAGTTTTTCAAAGACCACGCCCTTAATGATAAAACTCTGTTAATTAATGAGAGGAAAGATAAAATATACTATACGTCAGGTGAAGGTG
>JAAZCL010000106.1 GCA_012513315.1 Bacteroidales bacterium
ATAAGCTGGTAAAAATGTTTGCTATATTTTGTATTGATTGGATTTATTACCCAAAAGGTGTTCTCGTGACTATTGTCAAGTAGGCATTCGATTGCGGGTATACTATTTTCATCTTCATTTATATTAATAAAAATAGCATCGTACTTTTGTTTTGTTGCAATTACGTCTGATTCACTTCCTTCGGCTTTATTTGTTTCTTCGAGAGTAACTCCTACTATACCTACACCTGATGTACTTTCTTCTGCTGCATTTACTAATGTGCCTTTTCCAGAAATCGATTTATAGTTTATCTTAGATGAAGGAGATTTTATATACGATGTATTAAATCCGTTACCTGGGTTAATCTCTAGTATATTTCTTGCTTTGAAATGGTTGACAAGACGGAAGGATAGGTGATTAAACTTCTTTATTTTTTTAGATTCCCCTTGTGAATACGGAAAGCTATCGGGAATATCAGTAAAGGCATAATAGCTATAAGGAGAATTTAATACGTTTGTTATTATCTCGAAAGCGAACGGTGAGTGAATACCGTGACCCTTCGATTGTTTCTTTCTAAGCAACAACCTGAAAAGCCTCATACTATTATTTTTTTTGAATCAATACTACTACATAGGCTGTAATGCCTTCTTCACGACCTACAAAGCCCATTCTTTCTGATGTTGTGGCTTTTATTGAGATATCATCTATATCTATACTCATTACCTCGGCAAGGCGTTGTTGCATAGATGGAATAAAAGGATTTAATTTAGGCTTCTCTGCACAAATAGTACTATCAATGTTTCCAATTGAGTACCCTTTATTTTTAAGAAGCCCAATTGTTTGTTTCAGCAAGATGGTGCTGTCTATATTTTTGAAATCTGCTGATGTATCAGGAAAATTGTAACCAATATCGCGAAGATTTGCAGCACCTAGCAAGGCATCACATATTGCATGTATTAAAACATCGGCATCGGAATGACCTTGTAAGCCTTTAATATGATCAATTTTAACGCCACCAACAATAAGGTCTCTTCCCTCTACTAGCTGGTGCATATCATAACCAAATCCTACTTTAATCTGCATATTTATTTCATTAAGTTTCTAAGTCCTTCTAGGTCGAAACCTAGCGAAAGCCTAAGAGTTTGATCTAAAGGATTGGACTGTGCAGTGGATACAAGATAAGCAGCGTCTATTTGAAAAGCTTTAGTTCTGAAGCCGGCGCCAAACGTTACGTATCGGCGATTGCCCTTATATTCGTTCTCATTAGAATAACCGGTGCGAAGTGAAAACTGATTGTTATAAACATATTCCAATCCTAGCGACCATACCATTTCCTGCATTTCCTCTTTGAAGCCTCCGGGGGCATCACCAAAAGATTTGAATATGCCACCTATTGAAGAAATATTATTGTATTCATCAATCCTTTTATACATTTCCTCATCAGTCTCATTAATTCCTGCCAACTGGGGCGTTGGAACAAGTAGTTTATTCATATCTAGGCTCACTGTGATTGTATTCTTAATATCAATAGGGTAACCCAAAGAAGCCCCCACCCTTAGATTGGCTGGCAAGAACATTGATGTTTCGCCACCATCATATGATATTTTAGTACCTATATTTGAAATATTGAAGCCTAGTCCGAGTAGAGCTTCTGAGCGACCCATATAAAAATATGACTCGTTATAACCTGCAATATCGGCAGAGAAAGCATTGCCTGCAGTGGACTCGTCACTACCAACTGAGTAATCTGCTCGTATATATCTTAGTGTTACTGCTCCTGAAAATGTCTGTGTAAGTCTGCGTGAATACGCAACATCAAAAGCAAACTCATGTGGCGAAACACTCTCCCAGAATTCACCTGAAGGATGTGCGATTTCAATATCCCCCAAAGAGAAGTATCTTAATGATGTGCTAATGGCGTTAAGTTTATCATTTCCAAACTTCCAGTATCCAGAAGCGTATAACATATTTATATCGTTAATTAAATTACTTAGCCATGGTGTATAACTAAATGCTAGGCCTGCATCGGTGGTTATAAAAGGGTATTTGGCTGCATTCCAGTGTTGTGAGTAGACATCGGGCATTGTTGCAGATCCAACATCACCCATACCACCCCCTCTTGCATCGGGAGCAATTTGTAATGATGGCATTGCCGTAAGAATAGGGTTAAAGTCTGGCTCCTGTGCTTTTAGCTTATCAGGTAGCAATAATAAAATACACAGCAAAAATTTTACTACATTCTTGTACATGATGTTACGATATAAAGTGTACTTTCGGTAAGTTATTTTATTTTGAAATCCAACAGTTTTCTATCTTCTATATATCCCTGCAGGTGATCATTAATTGCTACGGGACCTATACCGGAAGGAGTGCCTGTAAATATGAGATCTCCAATCTTTACCGTAAAGAAACTGCTAATATATGAAATAATCTTATCAACAGAGTATATCATGTCTTGAGTATTACCCTGTTGCACTGTTTTACCATTAATATCAAGATGAAAATTTAGATTCTGTATCTCTTCGATTTCACTTTTTGGAATAAACTCTCCTATAGCAGCTGAATTGTCAAAGCTCTTTGAAATCTCCCAAGGCAATCCGCGTTCTTTCAACTTTTGCTGAAGGTCGCGTGCTGTAAAATCTATTCCTACAGTGATCTCATCATAATATCTATGAGCAAACTGCGTTGCAATATTCTTACCCAAGCGGTTTATCTTTACAACAATTTCTGTTTCGTAATGCATCTCCTTAGAGAAATCGGGCAACATAAAAGGCTTTCCATCTTTAAGAAGAGCTGTATCGGGCTTCATAAAAAGTACGGGCTCCTCACTTTCAAAGGTTCTTTTCATCTCTTTATTGTGAGAATCATAATTAAGCCCTATTGCGAATATCTTCATTGATCTAACCTGTTAAACATTACTGCAAGGTGAGCGTATAGAGAGGTGTTTTGAAGTACAATACCTTCAGGGACACGAATACGGAAAGGTGTAAAGTTCCATATACCTTTAACTCCACAACTAATCATATAATCAGACACTTCCTGTGCCACACCCGAAGGCACTGTTAGAATTCCGATGTCGGCCTTCAACTCTTTGTTTAACTCTAAGAATTCGTTTGAATGGTAAACAGAGATATTATGAATTTTAGTGTTTACAACAGACTTTTCTACATCGAACCCTGCTATAATTTTTAAGCCATACTGCTCAAGCCCCGAGTCAGACAATAATGCTGCTCCAAGACTACCAACACCAAAAACAACCGCTGTATGGAGTTCTTTAAAGCCTAAAAAGGTTTCTAATACATCTATCAGCTCATTTATATCGTACCCTACACGTGTTTTACCGCTTATATTTACAAACGATAAGTCCTTTGCTATTTGAGATGCAGAAACATCTATTTTTTTAGCAATCTGGGTTGAAGAGACAAACTTCTCTCCTTTTGTTTTAAGGAGTTTCACATAAGACAGGTACCAAGGTAACCTTCTGAGTGCAGGTTCAGGTATCTTGTTAGAAATTGTCTGTTCCGACATATCTTTTGCCATTTTAAATATCCTAAATTAGTAAGCAAAGATACGCCCTTTTCGGGGTTAATTGAGTATTTTAACTTATATTTAAAGATAATTTTCTTTAATGCTAGTTCCTTAACCCAGTAGCATTTTTCATAACGGCTCTAATAGAGCCAATATTTAGGCTGGTATCAATAATTATGGGAACACGATTACTGTCGTTTGTGAGCGAAGCTTTTAATGCATCTTTCTGATTTTCAAAGGCATCATCATGTATAGTTAATGTAAGGTCAATTACTTCATACCTTTTGCCATCATTTGCTTTTATGTTTGAAATACCTTGATAGTTAACATACATATTAACCGTCTTTCTTCCAGAAATAAATTGAATAAATTTGCTGTCTCCCCGTTTCATGCCCGAAAAGTCGATGTTTCGTATCATAGACAGAACTGATAGATAGTCATAGGTGCATTTATCAGATTCAAACACTTCGTCGAATCTTTCCTCACCATTAAAGTTCCTGAGCGACCTTATTTTTATTTTATTACCCTCATAAGTGTAAGACTGTCTTTCAATTGAGTAATCGCTTCCTTCATGAGCCTCTTTAGTAAATAACAAGGGACGCATATCCTTGTCGATATATGATGTTAGGGTGTCGTTAACAGAGTATATATTGCCTGCTAATCCCGATGTGTTAAGCAGCATTACAGTTTTAAGTGAATTCTCACCTCTATAGTTCGCTTCTGTAATCGAGAGCGACCCTTTTCCAGCACGAGCTCTAAAGAGACCGAAGTTAAAGTAAAGATCATATTCAATACTTTCTCCACTAGCAAAAGCGGTATTATTTTTTTTGCATTGAGCATTTGAAGGCTGAAAAACGAATAAAAAAATAAGTAAAGAAAATATTGAAATAGTTTTTTTTATCATAATAAAAAAGATTTACATTAGTATTGCACTATCGCATACCCCTCATGCCTCCTCCTAAACCTTGCATTGGTGAGCTTTGACGATTTTGTTGCTGTTGTTGCTGCCTTTCTTCATTTGGATTTCTACGCTTTTTCTCTTGTGGTTTATTTATAGTTATCTCAAGTGGCTTTTGCTTTATTTCAGGAACAGCATTTAGATTCCACTCTTCTAAATGATCAGAGTATGCTCTTATTACAAATTTACCCGGATAGTAATAGACCTTTTCCGGTTGACGTAGCTCCTCATAATTTCCAGTTGTCCATAAACCATCTCCATTATCATCTATTATCAGTCTAGCATACACTTCACTTGGAGGTAGATCTTGAAATCTTACAACATTCCCTTTGACGTCGCTTTTTCGAAAAGGTTTATCCGAATTGTTAAGCAGTTCCACAAAAGCTTTCTTTCCTTCTGCCAATCCGGATATAGATATTTGCAGATTCCCATATTGATCAAGGTCCTTTACTGTAAACGATTGCTCATATGTATTGTTCCATAAGCCATATATACTTGTTAGAGCTGCAGAGTCAATAGACAACTTATACTTACTGCCCGGCTCCCAAGAAGGCCTTAATACAAACTTACGCGGATTTAATGAGTCTGATTCAAATCTAAATGGTATGGTCTCGAACAGTGAATCTACCTCAATCTCTAATTTCACAAAAGATGAATCGAACTTAACAAGAGGCTGTTCAAATTCAATTCTAATAGGATTAAATAGTTCGAATGTAGACTGCACATTACTTTGAATACTTAAAAACCTTAAATCTGGTATTTCACTCTCTCCATCTTCTCCTTCCTCATCATCCTTACTTTCTTCTCTTTTCCTCTCCTGAGCTTTTTTATCTTGATCGGTTCTTCTGAAATTAAAACTCAAAGTATCATTAGTAATTACACTTCTATTTAGAGTGTCAGTCTCCATATAACTAATCTGCATTCGTATAGAATCATGCTGGTAAACTATAGAATCTGTAATCCATAACATCAAAGTGTCATTATTTAAATTGCGCTCTGCAACATACCAATCATTTCCTTCAATATTAGGCTCAATTAAACTAAAGCCGGGTGCATCAGTAGGAGCAGAGAAGAATATATTTAATCTATTTTCAACTGGACGCTCACTCCTAAGGAGATACAATCTCTGAAAACCTGATAAAAAGGAGTTAAGCACAAGGTCATCAGGAAGAAAGCGAGTGTATTTAACATCAAGAATCGTATCAACAGTTATACTGTCCACAAAAACAGTGTCTTGCCTAACAGCAGGCATAGTAGAAGGCGATACAATACTATCTAGAAAGGCAATTGCTTCCATAGGGTTGTCATACCTGTAGTCCCTGTTTAAATCGCCCAAAGCAAACACTCTGTATTTTCCTGGAGCCATTCCTCTTACAATAAAGTTACCTCGCGAATCGGTTCTTGAAATTCTCTCAAACGGTACATTTGTAAAAACTGTGTCATCGAAATTAGAATGAATTCCTACGTACATGCCAGTTACAGGCTCAAGATCTTCTGCATTGAGCACTTTGCCAGCAATAGATAGTGTATCAAGCTGATCTCCTGTTGAGAAAGAAAACATGAAGTTTTCTAAAGGATTTCCTTCATTATTATCAACAATGGCATCAGTAAAATCTATTGTGTAAGTGGTGTTAGGCAACAGCTCGTCTTTAAGTTCAACTATAGCCTTTCTACCTGCTGAACGAATAATTGGCATAATTTTCTGTGGAGGAGTAATTATTACCTTTTCTGTTGGACTTTCGATTTTAATATTCTCATCAAACTCTATCTCTACTCTTTGAGGAGATACATTTAATTCATTAAAACTAGGCGTTGAGCTTCTAACTACAGGAGGATCAACATCATACTCGCCTCCCATTGGTGCAGCAATATTAGCGCACGAATGTATCATGAGAGCCAATAGCAGTGAAATAAATATAAAAACAAAGAAAGAAAGTATCCTATTCAGCATAACTTATTTAGATGAGTAAAAGTCAAATTAACGTACAAATGTAATTCATTTTTTTTAAACCTACTTATCTGATAACTTTATCAGCTGAGAGTAAGCTATGTCCATATCTACAATATAAACATTTACGTTTTTCACAATACTCCCTCCACAACTGGATAATAGCCTGACTATCTGCTGCATTAGAAGGGACTACACCTGCGGCAATAAACTCTCTTATAATTCTATTATTCTCTGGTTTAATGGTTTCTAAAATTTCTATTGCACGTGTACAGTACTCTTCATATCCACTTTTCTTTCCATATGCAAAAAGCATTGGAACTACGGTATTTATCACTATAACATCTAGTGAGTTGGAACCTGGCATCTTCCTGCTTTTTGCTGAACTTTTACCAAAAGAGTAGTGAGATTGCCAGTAATCAGACGGCTCGATTTGTAAGTAGTTGAAAAACTCTCTATAATCTTTCATTTTCAAAATAGTTGAAAAAAGTCTACCCGATTTCTGCAAAAGTGCAGCAAGCTGTGCAATTCGCATTGCAGGAAAAGACACTGGTCGCACCCTCATCTTTTTGAAAACATAACCTTCAATACCCTTTAGCTTATATTTAGTTTTAAGAAATTTATATTCGTTTTTCAGTCTCATGTAATAATCATCATCTATAGCTTCCTCAAGAAGTCCAGCCTGCCCAAACATCAGTGCTTCAACCTGAAACAGGCTATCGCTGTGTTTAAGAATATATTTATATGGCAATGAGAGCGCCAGACGTTCAAACTCTTCTGAATTTATACCAAAACCATAATTACGAGACAATACTACATAGAACACTTCATCCCATGAATTATTATATCTTTTCAGATGTTTATTTATATCATCAGCCTTTCTCTCCAAGCGATCTATAGTAAGAAATGATAACCAACCATTTAGTTTCACTTTTGGAATAGACGTCAAGAAGTTTTGACACGGTAAATTATATTTACTATTAATTAGATATTCGGCATTTTCACTTAACTGCTCAGGAACAACAACTCTGCACTGTGGAACTTTTCTACCGCTCTCATTCACTATCTCAGCATCAATTTCTTCGGCTAAATGAAGTATGACAGAATTATAAGCTTTGTCTTTATGGTGACCATGCCTCGCCCAATCGCTAGAGGCACGATGAATCTCAACATTACCAGCCCAAACTTTACCTCCGGCACGTATTTTTGAATTAAAGAAGTCGGGGCCTGCATTTTCATTAGATAAACCGGGGTCTATTACTTCAACAATCACCCCATTCTCAGTTATTAGTGAATCGGTATTATACAACCTGTGCTTCCAAATGAAATGCAACAGTTGTTCAGCGTTTAACATAGAAATAAGTTTTTAATCTCAAAAATAAGACCAATTAACTATAACTGCAAGTAGATAAGACTAAAGAAGGTGAAAATCATCTATTCAATAAGAAAATTGCGTATTTTTGTATAATTCATAATAGGTTATTAAATTTAAGTATTGCAAACAAAAAAAGAAATTGATTTCCAGACAAAAAGAATCAATAAGATTGTCTGGGAGTATGCATTGCCCGGTATAATAGGCACAGTTGTAACTGCACTATACAATGTTATAGGTCGTATTTTCATTGGACAGGGTGTAGGAGCATTAGCCATATCTGGTCTTGCAATAACATTCCCTGTGATGAACCTTACATCTTCAATTGGAATGCTGGTAGGAGCTGGAGCAGCAGCCCGTATATCAATCAGCCTTGGAAAAAGAGACAAACTCACATCTGAAAAGATTCTGGGAAACTCCTTACTGCTCACAATTATATTAAATGCAGTCTTCATCACACTTATTTTAATTTTTCTCGAACCAATTCTTAGAGCATTCGGTGCAAGCGATCTCACTCTTCCATATGCATATGACTATCTGAAAATAGTATTACTTGGGAATGTATTTGTAAGTCTCACATACAATTTTAACGCTATGATGCGTTCTTCTGGCTATCCAAAGAAAGCAATGGTTACAATGTTGATTGGTGCAGTATTTAGTGTTATCCTCACTCCTATTTTTCTATATGGATTCGATCTTGGCATTCAGGGTGTTGCCTGGGCAACAGTAACATCAATGTTACTAGGAATGCTATTTGTTATGCATCATTTCTTGCAGAAAAAAAGTCTCATTCGATTAAAATGGAAATATATAAAACTAAATAAAAAAATCATACTCGCAATTGTCTCAATAGGCATGTCACCATTTAGTATGCAGGTAGCTGCATCTGGTGTAGCCGTTTTAATGAACACGTCATTGATAAGACATGGCGGAGACCTTGCAGTAGGAGCATATGGAATTATAAATACCGTTTTGATGATGTTTCTAATGATAATTATGGGTCTGAATCAGGGCACACAGCCAATTATAGGATATAATTACGGAGCAGCTAACTATAAAAGAGTAAGAGAGACCCTTTTATATGCACTTAAAATAGCAACCATCATTACTGTTGCGGGAGCTTTGATAGGGGTTATTTTTCCCGGTGTTTTTGCTGCAGCTTTTACAACTGATGCAGAGTTAATGAGTATAACCGAAAGAGGCATAAGAATTGCTGTATCTGCAATGCCATTGGTTGGGTTTCAAATAGTTTCTTCAAGCTTCTTTCAGAGTATTGGATTTGCAGCAAAATCGCTAATTCAGAGTCTAAGCAGGCAGCTGATATTCTTAGTTCCCGGCATTATACTACTACCTCGATTATGGGGGCTTGATGGTTTGTGGATAGCAATGCCGGTATCAGACACCTTGGCATTTATTCTCTCTATCTTTTTACTAACATACCAGCTTCGTCAACTTAAAAGAATGGAGAACGCTCAAATAGAGAGTGGTAAAAAGAAATAAATCAGCAACAAATTTCTTATATTTGAGTGATTTTGTGTAGTTTTGCATGTATCGACAAACAAATAAAATCAGAAATAGATAATTTACTAACATATTAAAATTAACGTATGAAAAAAGTAGTTTTAATTCGCCACGGCGAGAGTACATGGAATAAGGAAAATCGTTTTACAGGATGGACCGATGTAGACTTGACAGAGAAAGGTGTTGAAGAAGCTCATAAAGCTGGTAAGTATCTTAAAAAAGAAGGGTTTCAATTTGAAAAGGCTTATACCTCTTATCTTAAAAGAGCTGTAAAAACATTAAACATAGTACTTGATGAGATGGATCTTGATTGGATTCCTGTTGAAAAAACATGGCGTTTAAATGAGAAACATTACGGTATGCTTCAAGGTTTAAATAAAGCAGAAACTGCCGAGAAATATGGTGATGAACAAGTATTAATTTGGCGCAGGAGTTACGATGTGCCACCTAGACCACTAGAAAAAGAAGATGAACGTTCACCATTTCAAGAAGCACGTTATAAAAACATTGATGAGAATGAACTTCCTCTAACTGAATCACTAAAAGAAACTGTTGAACGTATTCTACCTTACTGGAATGATGTTATTGTGCCTGATATAAAAAACAATTATAATGAAATTATAGTTGCAGCACACGGAAACAGCTTGCGTGGTATCGTCAAACATCTTAAGAATATTTCTGATGAAGATATTTTAAGCCTCAACCTTCCCACAGGAGTACCTTATGTATTTGAGTTTGATGATGAAATGAATTTACAGAAAGACTACTTCCTTGGTGATCCTGAAGAGATCAAAAAGTTGATGGATGCAGTAGCTAATCAGGGTAAAGCGAAGTAAATAATTACAGGTTTAATTCTGTACTATTTAATAGTTTAAATAAAATCGTTGTAGCATATCTTTGTTACAACGATTTTTTTAATAACTCTACTCCACTTGCAATCATAAGTGCTTTTTTATGTAATGCCATTTTAGGACTTGACAAATTGTAATAAAAAGAGGAATATTTAATAATACTCCCCCTAAATTTAAGTTTTATGTTACAATGATATAAAATACCAACAATCACTTTGAGCTAACATCTTTTATTGCTTTAAATTTCAGTACACCCATAGATGTATCAACTGTACCTATAATAATGGAGTCCTTAACATTGCCTTTAAGATTAACAAGTTCATTATCTATATAAACTCTTCCTTTTAAAGTGTCATTTACTAAAGACACTTTATTCATTTTAATTTTATATCCTGAGTTAACCTCTACTTCACCTATAAGGACATCTTTGTCATAAGTCAGTATCAATCTACCTTTCTCATACCCATATGGAGCTTGAGCCACTTCGTATTTCCACACATTTTTGCTGCTTTTATTATTTTGGCCACCAACAAAATGTATAAAACCATTTAATAGAATCACGATTAGAAGAACAACTGTTTTTTTCATTTCATTTTAATTAAAAGTAAGTCAAATAATAATTCCATAAATATACAACTAAAAATTAAAATAATATAAAAACACATCCTCTATTCTACCCCACTTCTTTTAAGGAGTGCATCTATAGAAGCTTCACGACCTCTGAATCTTTTATAAAGCACTTCTGGCTCATCGGTATTACCTAGTTCAAGAATATTTCTTCTAAATGAATCAGCAGTAGCCTTATCAAATATTCCATTCTCTTTAAAGAGTGAGAATGCATCGGCCTCCATCACCTCAGACCATTTATAGCTATAGTAGCCAGCGGCGTAACCTCCCGAGAAGATATGGCTAAATGATGTCGACATACAAGCTTCTGGCACTGTTGGCAGAAGCTGCACCCTAGACATTGCATCTTTCTCAAAACTTCTTATTGGTGTAACATTATCAATGGCCTCAAAAGGCTTTTCGAGCGAGTGCCAAGCCATATCCAAATAACCAAAAGAGAGTTGGCGCAGAGTAGCATAACCTACATTGAAGTTTGAAGCATCAATAATATTCTGAAGTAGATCTTCAGGCATCTTTTCTCCTGTTTCGTAATGAAACGCAAATTTATCGAGATACTCTTTCTCGGTTAGCCAATTCTCCATAAAATGCGATGGAAGCTCCACAAAATCGCGATAAACGCTTGTACCCGATAGTGATTGATACGTTGTTTTTGTTAACATCCCATGCAAAGCATGACCAAACTCATGAAGAAATGTTTCAACCTCGTTAAAGGTTAGCAGAGCAGGAGTTGTTTCGGTAGGACGAGTAAAGTTCATAACAATAGTAACATGTGGCCTGCTATCAACTCCATCTTTTATATACTGACTTTTAAATGAAGACATCCAAGCACCCGAGCGTTTTCCTTCACGAGGATGAAAATCGGTGTAAAGCACCGAAAGAAACTCTCCTTTTTCATCAATAACATCAAAAGCCTCAACTTCAGGGTGGTAAACCTGAATTTCACTGTTCTTTATAAACTGAAGTCCATACAAATCAGTAGCCAATCCAAATACACCCTTCTTCACATTCTCGAGCTCAAAATAGGGGCGCGTCATCTCATCATTAACTCCAAACTTACTATCCTTCAACTTATCCGAATAGTATGACCAATCCCATGGCATTATATCAACAGGTTCTCCCTCCATCTTAGCAGCAAAAGATTCAATTTCAGCCACCTCCGCCTTAGCTACAGGAGCAAATGATTCTGCTAGCTTATCAAGCAGACCAAACACACCTTCTGCACTCTTAGCCATCCTGTTTTTAAGCACATAATCAGAATAACTATCATAACCCAAAAGATTTGCAATCTCAAGTCGTGTATTTACAATATTCAGTACATTCTCACGATTATCAAATTGTCCACCTTGCACGTTTTTGGTATTATAAGCCATATAGAGCTTTTCGCGAAGATCACGACGAGACGAATACTGCATAAATGCAATATAACTAGGACCCGTAAGATCGAATACCCAACCCTCCTTATCTTTAGACTTAGCTTTAGCTGCGGCAGCATCAATAACGCTTTGTGGCAATCCTGCCAAATCGTCCTTATAAGTTAATAACATCTCGTAAGCGTTTGTCTCACGCAGATTATTTTGCCCAAACTCCAAAGAGGCTTTACTTAACTCCAAAGAAAGAGCCCTGTACTTCTCTTTACCTTCAGGGGACAAAGTAGCCCCACTATTCTCAAAACCTTCGTAATACTTTTCAACAAGTCGTTTCTGCTCATTTGTCAATCCCAATTCACCCCTTTGATCATAAACATATTTAACACGATCAAACAACTTCTCATTCAGATTTATATAGTTTGAATGCTCCGACATCACAGGGCTCAAACGTTGAGAAATCTCCATCATCTCGTCGTTACTCTCTGAACTAAGCAGATTATAGAAGACACCACTCACTCTACTCAACATCTCACCAGCATACTCCAATGCCTCAATTGTATTTACAAAAGTTGGTTTATCAGTATTGGCTGCTATAGCATCTACCTCGGATTTATGCTCTGCTATAGCCTTTTCGAAAGCAGGCTCAAAATGCTCTATTTTAATTTCGTCAAAAAGAGCCGTTTCATGAGGTCCATTAAACGGTTTAAAAAATGGGTTACTCCCCACTGCAACAACTGTTGTCATCATTACTAAATAAATTAATATCACTTTTTTCATTAAGTCTCATTTAAAAATTTTGGAAACTTTAATTATACTTTTTCACCTACCACAAAGATAATATTCAATTAACAAATTAACTAACCAGATAAACATATTTCTCTCTAAAACTGTATTTACTTAGGCTTAAAGTTTATACAAAAGACTATCATATCACCTCATAAAATGGTCCAGATTCTTTTTCCTTTCTCTCCAATCGGGCATGAATTCTGTTAGTAGTGAATAGTAGTTCTTAGAATGATTCATTTGTAATAAATGGCACAATTCGTGGGCCATTACGTACTCAATGCAGCTTTCGGTAGATTTAATGAGTTTAATATTCATTGAGATATTGGCTTTAGATGAGCAACTCCCCCACCTAGACTTCATGTTTTTCAAGCTTATCTTATTAGGCGAGACATCATACAAACTGTTAAATTTATCAACAATAGGTGTTATTATCTGAGGGATTAGTTTATTTGCCTTTTGTCGGTACCATTGTTCCATTAAAGGCTTCACCATAGACTCGTTTTTACACTCGATATCAATAAATTCACCATTAATGGTTACATTATTAAACGCTCCAACTGTAACACGCATAATATACTCTTTCCCCAAAAATAGATGCTTTTCACCATCTACAAACTCTCTTTTTGAGTAAGCTGGTCCTTGCTCCTCAAACTTCTTTTTGTGCTTCAGTATCCAATCAAACCTTTTGTTTATTACTTCATCAATCTCCTTTTTGGTTGCACG
>JAAZCL010000011.1 GCA_012513315.1 Bacteroidales bacterium
AGCTAGGTTATGAAATAAGCTATCTATCTGATGAGAAAATAAGCATTCTATTTAATGGAACATTTAATTTTGGTACTGCAGTAAAACAGATAGTAAAAAGTAAAAATTATGATTTAAAAAGTGGCAAGGAAATAACCTTCAATAACTTTTTTGACAAAAGCTCAGCTGCTCAAAAAAAACTGTCTATACTTTTGCAAAATGCTGCAAAGGAGCAGCAAAAAATTGATTTTGAAGCTGAAGGAAAAGAACTTTATTTTAAAGCTTCGAATGCAGTGATTTTATATTACCCACTAGATGACAGCGTAATATATCCAATTCATTTATATCTACCAGTAGAAGAGATTCGAGACATAATAAATAGATAGTTGTTTTAATTTTAATTCATAAAGAAAGAGAATAGTTTTTAAACTCAAGTGACGTCTCGTGGCTCAAAACGCTCTAAAGTCTTGCTATTAGACACGATATGGTACAATATAAGTATATATTCAGGAGGTGTTCAACTTATTGATAACTATTAAAGGAAAAGCTAATCAAGCTATTGTCTATACAGATAATCTTGATCCCGTAACAGAAAAGCAGATAATTGAACTTTGCGATCAGGATTTTTGTAAAGACAGCGTTATTAGAATAATGCCAGATGCCCACGCAGGAATGGGGTGCACCATAGGTACTACAATGACTTTGAATGATAAGGTAGTACCCAACATGGTAGGGGTAGATATTGGCTGTGGCATAGAGGTTTCAATGTTAGCTAACAAAGATATAGATTTAGACCAATTAGACAAAACGATACGAAGGTCAATTCCTAGTGGATATCATATTCGCAAAGCCGAACATCCTTATGCTAAAGATGTTCCTTTCGCAAAGCTTAGGTCTAAAAAACATCTTAATTTAAATCGGGGTCGCCTAAGTATTGGCACATTAGGCGGAGGTAACCACTTTATTGAGGTTAATAAAGATAGCAATAACAACCTCTATCTTGTTATACATTCAGGTAGTCGTAATATAGGAAAACAAGTGGCTGAATATTATCAAAAAGTAGCATATAAAAAATTAGCCTCCAAATCTATACCCAGAGATATGGCTTATTTGCAAGGTCAGGATTTCGAAGATTATATTCATGATATGAAAATAATTCAAGAATATGCAGTAGTAAACAGAAAAGCTATGACAGACGAAATTGCTAATGCCATGGGGCTCGAAATGACGGATAATTTTACAACCATTCATAATTATATCGATACCGAAAACATGATATTACGTAAAGGTGCAATATCTGCCCAAAAGGGAGAGAGAGTCATTATCCCTATAAATATGAGAGATGGTTGTATTATAGCAATTGGCAAAGGTAATCCGGATTGGAATTACTCTGCTCCACATGGTGCAGGTCGTGTAATGAGTCGTACACAGGCTAGAAAAGAGCTTTCACTTCAGGAATTCACAAGTAGTATGGATAATGTGTATACTACTTGCGTTAGTAGATCCACTCTTGATGAGGCACCTATGGCATATAGGCCAATGAAAGAGATTATAAAACACATTGATTCAACTGTAGACCTAGTAGAAGTCATTAAGCCTATTTATAACTTCAAAGCTAATTAAAAAACTCCACAAGGTAATTATAGTTTTCGCTGACATATTATGTAAATTTAAAACAGACCTTCAATTAAAGGTCTGTTTTTTATGTTTTATATCATAGCTGTTAATTCTACGATACTGTTCTAAATAGCAGTAAATATTTCACTTGCTAATTTTGCGATAATTTGTATTTAAACTGGCTTTTTCGCAAAAGCTTAGACATTAGTCAAAGAGTTGAATACTGGATTCAAACATTCCCAAGAAAAACATGTTCTAGCTTTTCTTTAGCAATATTATATAACTTTTTTAAAAGTTCTACATCCGTAGGCTTACAATCAGTCATATTTCTATTGGGAAAGAATCTCGATATGTGAAGTGGAATGTTTCTGCCGACAGAACTTATCCAGCTAGAGAGAGCTTCCATCTCTTTTTCGCTGTCGTTTAGGCCTGGAACAATTAGGTTTGTTATTTCAACGTGAGATTTTTTTGCCGCAGCGATTATAAAATTCTGTACAGTTTCGAGATCTCCTCCGAGTTTTTTGTACTGTTCTTTTGAAAAACTTTTTAAGTCGATATTAAAAGCGTCTATAAAAGGTAGGACTTCTTCAAGCACATGAGGAAAGACACAACCGCTAGTCACGACGACGTTTTTCATACCTAGCTTTTTGATTTCTATAGCAGTATCTCTTACAAACTCATATCCAATCATTGGTTCATTGTAAGTAAAGGCAACACCGATATTCCCTTTATCTTTCATATTATTAGCCATATTAGCAAGTTCTAGAGGTAAAAGGCTCTTTGTAATAACAGTATCTTCTGAAGCAGTAGAAATGGAGTAGTTCTGGCAGAATGGACAGTCCATATTACAGCCAAAAGAACCGACAGATAGAATCATGCTACCTGAATAAAAGTTTGAGAGAGGTTTTTTTTCAATATGATCTAAGCCTATAGAAGTTATTTTTCCGTAATTTATAGAGATAATTTTCCCATCAATGTTTTTCCTAGCTTTACATAAGCCTGTTTGGCCTTCTCTTAGATTGCATAGGTGTGGACATACATCACATTTAATATTAGACATAGCGAACCACTTCAAAACGTTGTAGGTCAACTTTTTCGCCCTTATCTATACCCGCTTTTTGCATTGCGATAGATATCTGCTCTTCAACGGTATCTATTCCATCAAGATTGGGTAAGAGTAGCCCACGTCTATGTCCGCTCGACACTATCACGCCATATCTTTTAACGTCTAATTG
>JAAZCL010000107.1 GCA_012513315.1 Bacteroidales bacterium
GCCAATGTGTAACGAGTCGGCCGTAGGATCAATTCCTAAGTACCCCGAAGTTCTTTCTTTCTGTAACTGCTCTTCTGTTCCAGGCATAATCTCGTGAATCATACCTCTCCAGCGAAGTTCTTCTACAAAATTCATCATAAATTATAATTCAGACAATTGTTTAAAATTGAGGTGCAAAGATAATAAAAAAGAATGTCGATTTATTATTAATCACCTTTTTCATAGTTATAAGGATGCTCCAAAACAGTAGATTCCCCGAACCTTCTCCTGAGCCTCCTCGAAATTTTCGAGGAGGCTCCGAGCGAGGTCGGAACAAAGTCGGATTAGAGTCGGAGTAAAATCGGAATAAGGCCTGAGTTGAGTGCGGACAAATAAAAGACACTTTCCAATTTAATTTTGAAAATTATTTGTAGATGTTTTTAGAAATATCATGTCTTAATAACGACAATGTTGCAGAAATAAGACGATATTTAGTTAAAAGTGCCAAAAAAATCGTTGTTAATCTTGAAATCTAAATTGGACTAAGTATATGTCTATGTATCAGCTAAATGCATAGGGCTGTTTGTTGATTTAGTTATAATTTAACTAATGTTAATGTCGAATTTGTTATAATTATTGCAGATTAAAGACAAACATGAAGTTCAATCTGTCCATATTTTTACACAAAAAATTAGACAGTATGAAACGATTTTTCTTTTCAGTTTTAATTCTGATTTCTTTTTATTCTTTCTCCTTTTCGCAAAGTGTTGGGATAAAAACAAATCTGGTACACTGGGCAACTACCACACCTAATATAGGGGTAGAATTTGCTTTTAACAGGAAGTATACAATGGATATTACTGGAGGAGTTAATCCATTTGAATACAAAGATAATAAGAAATTACAACATTGGATTGTTCAGCCCGAGCTAAGATATTGGACATGCGAGAGTTTTAATGGTCACTTTTTTGGATTGCACGCACTCGCAGGTGCATATAATGTAGGAGGAATAGATATACCCCTTGGCAGACTCAAAGATTTAAAAGATTACAGATACGAAGGGTGGGGTGCCGGCGGAGGAGTTAGTTATGGTTATCAATGGATGTTATCTCCGAAATGGAACTTAGAATTTAACCTTGGAGCGGGATTTGTGCATTTAAACTACGACAAGTTTCCTTGTGTAAAATGTGGCGAACTTCTGGAAGAGGATGCTACTACAAACTACTTTGGAGTAACAAAAGCTGCTGTGTCATTAATATTTATGATAAAATAAAAAGTGATGAAAATGAAAACTAATAGCATATATATAAGTCTAGTTATAGCAGTTTCAACTTTAGTAATGGCATCATTTGAAGTAGCTGCACAAGATTACTACACATCACAGCTAACTATAGAAAATCTCAACGTTGTAAAAGATGCAGATGTTACCAATATCTCACTTGATATTAACCTCAACAATCTTAACATAAATAAAAATGAGCTACTGATTATAACGCCCGTAGTAGTTTCAAATAGTAGTGAAAACAAAAAAGAGTTAGATGCAATAACAATTATTGGAAAACGGAGAAATAGAGTACTACAACGACCATTTACATATGAAGGTAAACCAAATATAGATATTGCTAATGAGAACACATTGATACGCAATAACGAAAGTAGCCAGTTGGTAAGCTACACAACCTCATTGCCATACGAAGAGTGGCAGCGCGATGCGCAACTTATATTGAGCACCGAAGTAATTGGTTGTGCCAACTGTAGAGATAATGAACCAGAGATAGTTCTTACCGATAGAATACTAAGAGAACAGTTTGTTCCTGAATACAGCTATACATACATCGTTCCCGAAGTAGAAGAGATAAAACAACGCAGTGAAACATACAGTGCTTACCTGAATTATATGGTAGGACGTTGGAATCTTTTGCGAGAATATAAAAATAATGAAACAGAACTGAAGAAAGTTGAAGGAATTATTATGGAGATTAAAAATGATCCCGACCTAACGATATCTGATTTCACAATAACAGGCTATGCATCACCCGAGGGATCAAGTCAGAGCAATCTTCTGCTATCACAAAGAAGAGCAGAGTCCTTTGCCACATTTATAGAAGGCAAGTACGAATTCGATGCTAATCAATTTACAATAAAATGGGAGGGTGAAGACTGGAATGGTTTAAGAGAAGCTGTTGCAGCATCAAGCTTAGCAAATAAGAATGATGTAATAGAGATAATCAATTCAGTTTCAGATCAGGATGCACGCGACGGACGGATTATAGCACTTGACAATGGTGTTACTTACAGGAGGTTATTGAACGATTTTTACCCTCCACTACGCAGAAACGACTATAAGATAGCTTTTGTGTCGCGACCGTTTGATGTGGATGAAGC
>JAAZCL010000108.1 GCA_012513315.1 Bacteroidales bacterium
AAGGTAAGGTAGGAAGTGCTCTTTATCTCAATGGTAGTAATGGAGTACGTTTACCAGATAATTTAATAACTGGAAATAAATATAGTGTTTCTATGTGGTTAAAACCTGAAGCACTTACAGATTTCACGACAGCTTTCTTTGGTTCTAAAGATGCAGATCATTGGATTAGTTTCACTCCTAAAGGTGTTGCCCAACAAGCGGTTCTATGGTCTGGAACAACTTGGTATGATGGCTTGACAAATCGTGTCATGAACCCAAATATGTGGACCCATGTTGCCTTCACTGTGGATCAGGGCAATGTTAAGGTTTATATGGATGGAGAACTTAGTCATACTGGGAAAAACTTCCCAAATATCTTTGATAACACATCAGATAATGTCTTTTCACTAGGGGTCAATTATTGGGATATTCCCTTTAAAGGACATATTGATGAGTTGATCATTGAAACTAAAAAGGTGATGAGCGCTGATGAAATATACAATTATTATGACAGTACTGTTGGAGCAGACCGCTTTGTAAGAAATATCGATAAGCATTTGAAACTGGATTTTGATCAAAATATTGGTCCTGCATCGCTAACAGGTGACAAGTTAGATGTCTCCGGTGGGAAAGTTCGATATGAGGAAGGCGTTATAAATGAAGCAGTTTACTTGGATGGACGTACAGGCGTTCGATTACCGAATAACTTCTTAACCAGTAATCGTTACAGCCTTCAAATGTGGGTAAATCCAGAAAGTATTACACCTTTTTCATCTCTATTCTTTGGTGGAACGTCCCATGCGAATTGGGTCAATCTTCCTGCCAGTGGTATTGATGGGAAAACCATGTTCTGGGCAGGTGAGAATTGGTATGATGCAATTACTAAGAAAACCATTCCAAGTAATCTTTGGTCTCATCTTGCAGTTACAGTAGATAAAGGGCATGTTAAAGTATTTATCGATGGTGAAGTAGAATTCGAGGGTCAAAATTTCCCAGATGTCTTCAACTCTAAAAATAGTTTTATGGCATTAGGAGTCAATTACTGGGATCCAGCATTTAAGGGCCTCATGGATGAATTTGAAATCTATAATAACGCAGTCTTGTCAAACTCGAAAATCAAAGAATACTATGAGGAAACCAAACCTCTTCAGGAAGAGTTTGAGAGAAATCAAGAAAAAACACATATCTTTAAATTTGAAGATAACCTGATGGACTCACAAAATGAAACATTAGAAGGTTCAGTAGTGGGTGAGTTTATTCATGATGTAGATAATGGCTCTGTAAGCTATGTTGAAGGTCAAGATGGAAAGGCTATCTACTTAGATGGAACATCGGGTATCTTACTTCCAAAAGAGTTAATCACCAGTGAGAACTACTCCGTATCCTTATGGGTAAATCCAGAGGTCCTTAGCACTCACACTACAACATTCTTTGGGGCTCAAAATGAATCCAGTTGGTTAAGTGTTGTCATGGAAAGTGGAGAATTTACAAAAGGAAACTCAATGGTATGGTCCGGTACCAATTGGTATGATGGCAATTTAGGGACTCAGGTTCCAGTAGATACATGGTCTCATATTGCATTTACTGTTTCAGATCAAACATTAAGTGCCTACCTCAACGGAGAAAAAGTATTCACAGGTGATAATTTCCCTGATATATTCCAGCAAAAAGATTCTGTCTTTTCATTAGGTGTTAACTATTGGGATACACCATTCCAAGGCTTGATGGATGAAGTCATGGTCTTTGATTCCAAAGTATTAACTGATGATGATATTTTGAGTATCTCTAAAGGCGAATTTGATGTGGATCAAGAAAATGAAAAAGTTCCAGAAGAAACAATTGAAGTGGAAGAAAATATTGTCCCCTATGTAGTAGGTGGTACTATTGGCGTTTCTCTTCTTGCATACTTCGTATA
>JAAZCL010000109.1 GCA_012513315.1 Bacteroidales bacterium
ACAAAACGGTAGAAAACATCCTTTTCGCAGCCAAAGAAGCCGCTTAGGGATGATCGACAATAATTGTAAGGATTCTTGATCATGAAACAGGGAAACATAATCAGCAACTCGAGCACCTGCAGCAGGGAATACTTGCTGTTGAATTTGCTCCTGCTCCCGAAGAGGACCTTCTCCGACATGTTGAAACCTTTTAGCATATTCGTTAGGGTAAAAAGGGCACTGTTTGAATCATCTTTCTTGAAAAAAACGCTGATTTCTGATAAAATGGAGTTATTTTTGTATATCGGCATAGGGCTGTTAGTATTTTTGGTTTTGACGCTTAAATATACTAATAATCTGTGAATTACAGAAGCCTCTATGCCGTTTTTTTATACGATTATTTTTACTGAATTTTTACTTGCGAAACTTGAATAATTAACAATTTAAATTTTTTAGATTATGAAAAATTTATCTATTTATTTGTTTGTAGTATTTCTAGGGATTTTATCCGCCTGCAACTCTCTAGAAAATGTGGATGTTGAAACGGTAGATACAACTGAGCAAATTACAAGATCAGCATCAGACTTTGAACCTGCTGTGTGTTATGGATTAGAAGAGTACAATAATCTCTTAAAATCCTTTGAACCATCTCCTATACCCTCTGGAGCGCCATTAATCTATCCTACTTACTATGGGGGAGCTTATGTAAAAGATACGAAGCTTGTAATATTAATTGCTGGAAATCCAGAGTTATATAGGGAAGAATTTGTCAAAAGATGTGGTTCTGAAAATATTTTATTGGAAAAATGTGGATATTCTTATGTATCTTTATTGGCTCAAACTGATAAAATACACGAATATGTGATGAATGGAAATATTGATGGCATCGTGGGGTTTGGCATCAAAGAGGATAAAAACATGATTGAAATACGATTAAAAGATTTGAATGAAAAAACAGTAAAAGAACTCCAAACTAAAACAAGATCATCAAACATGTTTTTCTTTACTCAAGGAGAAGAAATAAAGACAGAACAGACCAGTGTAAATTCTGGTATAGAAATCCGCAATCCAATGGGATATACTTCAACTTTAGGTTATAGAGTGATGTATAATGGAAAGAAATGTCAAACACTGTCTGGACATAGCTTTAATGTGGGAGATTATGTTTACTTGCCTTCAAGTTTATATGGTATATGTGTAGACAAAGAGTTCTATGGGAGTGTTGATGCTGCAATTGTAGAGGTTTATTCAACTTATGAACCAACAAATAATATTTCTTATACAGGAATGACTGTCTCACCATCTGTCCAAGCAGTTCCAGTCGGGGGATATGTAAATTTATATGGAAAGACATCAGGGAACTTATACGGGACAGTTACAAATACTAATTTTGCAGGATATGTGGAGAATCAATTTATGAATGACATAGTTGAAGTAAATTATACCTCAAACTCAAGCCCTGGCGATAGTGGTGGGCTCGTATATTCGTCTAATGGCTTCACGAATTATACGACAGGTACCCATATTGGCAGATTACCAAATACTAACTACTCTTATTACACAAAATTCCAAAATATTCAAAATGTGTTTGGTGCTACACGCTATTAATATGAAAGGATTATTTTTTCTTTGTGTTGTTCTTTTTATTAGTTGCACATTTAAACCAAGTGGGACAGAAGGTACGGATTCTTTATCGAAAAATAGAACTGAATCTGTAAAAAATGATTCAGTAAAGGATAATATGTTGGAAACTTACATTAATTCTTTAGATATTCGTATGGAGTTAGAAGATTCTATATTCAGTATGTATCCGGATACCCTACACATGAATATAATAAATAATTCTGATTATAAACTTCTTACAGGGAGTAGGTATTCCATGAAATACTTCGAATCTGGAATTTGGAAAAGTATTTCACAATTAGAGAACACGATTTGGGCGGATGTAGAAATACCTGTGGACCCCCAAAGCAGTAGAGGTTCTGATGCTATTCTGTTCATTAGGAATTTAAAACCGGGGAGATATCGGATAGAGAAAGAGTTTAGTATTGTGATTCCAACAATCAAAAGAAGTCCAAATAACATCCGTATTACTCTTTCAGATGAATTTATATTAAAATGAAAACAGTTTATAAATTAGAACATGGAAGGGGCTGTACCAGAAAATTTCTAGTACAACCCTTTTTCTTATCTGGAATTTAAATCATGGGGCGACTGAAGGATCGGGAACCAAGGAATATTCTTCCGTGATTTCATCCAACAGGCTAACGGGAAGATGCAAATATACTGCAAAGTCAGGATGGTAGACTAACCCGAAGCCGAACATCACCCCGTCTTTTTCATCCTCACAATCAATCATAAAGACGCAGTAATTATGTGGATGTCCAGCATTCAAATTAAGGATTACTTCCGCATCCGATAATTCCGGCGGAGGTGCTCCTTCCGGGGTTAATTCATAATAGTCAAAATCTTTCCAGCCTTTTTTGATGTAGGTGGCATATAGTTCCTGAAGTTGCCTGGTCGATAAATGGCTTATGTCGTAAAAACGTTCAAGCATGATCCTTATTTTATTGAAACAAAGTTATAAATTAAGATTCAATCCAATTGTTCACGAAATATATGACAATCATTATCTGTTTTGGTTATCTGTATTTACACATCCGAAAATTAATTAAAATCAATATGCACAATTGAAAATTTCGACCAAAAAAGAGGCTCAAAAGAGCCCCTCATCTGCTAAACTTAAATAGTTTTCTTCTGTAACAATGATATGATCTAAAAGCTGAATATCCATCAAACCACAGGCTTCTTTCAGCTTCTTGGTAAGAAAAACATCCTGCGGACTCGGACTCAAGGCCCCGCTCGGATGGTTATGGGCCAGGCAAATCCCTGAACAATTAACTTTAAGTGCGGTTTGCAGAATAATCCGGATATCAACTACCGTACCGCTCATTTCTCCCGAACTAACCAACATGATGCCTAAAACACGGTTGGCTCTATTTAAAAACATCACATGACACTCTTCGTGATGCTGCATGCAATCCTTATGTGCTTCCCTGAATATTTTGGAAGCATCTCTTGAACAAGTAATTCTAGGGCGATCACTTGTTTTAACTTTATCAGAATAAGATACTTTAATTTCCGGAATATTGAAATAATCTACTTGCATAATAACAAAGTTTTAATTGTGAAACAATAATTTTTTGCTTTCACAACCACAGGAAATATGCTCACTTCATGCAAGGTTTTGACGAAGAATACTCTTTTTTCTTTCGGCTTGCCGATAAAAAGAAAAAAGGAAGATTGTTCGTCAAACCATAAGGCTTGACCTTGCTACTTGTGAGAAATTTCCTGTAACTTTGCTAAAAAATTAGTGGAGAAACGATACTATATTCCAATTGCTGGCATATAGATTGCAATTGTCATTCAATGGCTTTTTGTTACTTTTTCTCCGCATTTTTTATATGCTCATGGAAAAAGATACTGTGTTAAAAGGCAAATTTTTTTAATATTTTTTCTTGGATTTCTACTTTAGTCAACTAACTGAAAAACATCTACCTAAATTACTTGGCAGGTGTTTTTTTTATGGGTACTTTTGCAAAAATCCACAAACGATTAAATATTATGCTATGCCTGATTATAAGAATCCTTTTATACAGCGTGTTCAAATCAAGAATTTCAGAAATTATCTTGATGTTGATGTTACATTAGACCATAAACAGGTGATTATCGGAGAAAATAATGTTGGGAAAACAAATTTTCTAAGAGCGATTCAACTTATATTAGACCGAGATTTTTCAGATAATTGGCAAAATTTTGAAGTACAAATTATAGAACAGATCATAAATGATTCTAGATCTCGTGCTAAACCTAAAATTTGGATAGAAAATATCATTTCTCAATACCTAAAAGAAAAAACGGTTTTACCCCCACCACAACTATCTATTGCTTCGTGGATTACAGCTGGATTATGCACCAATCTTCTGTTCTGTATCGCTACTGGGCAGAAAGTGAAATATTACCCGAAATTTTATTTATCCTCTATCATTGATGACAGAAATTAGAATGGATGTCTGTAGATGGGAAAGTGTTGAATTATAGGGGAAGAGATAGTCCACAATTGAATCATTATTTATATCAATCGATAATTTATTGCAAAACTGATTGCTTCTGAGATGTTGGCTACATCTAGTTTTTCTAACAGGCTTTTCCGGTAGGACTTTACAGTATCAAAGGAACGACTTATAATGTCAGCTATTTCATTCATTGTATATCCCATAGCTGATAGTTTTAGCACTTCTCTTTCCATGTCTTTTAGTTCAGGACGAGACATTTCCATCCACTTTCTTTTCTGTCTATTGTATATCCAAAATTGCTTGGATTTATATTTCGACATAACAAGTTCTCCGAATCTGTTACCGCTTGATATGGAGGCTGTACAAAGACCTAACCAAACCTGCCCATTTTCCGTTAATCTTAAAGGAGTTATCTGATGGTTTATTAACTGTTTTTTTTGCGAGAGACTATTAATGATGTGAAAATCATATGAGATTGTATAGTTTTTCTTTTCTTTAATAGGAATGTTCTGGATAAACTGAAATCCAACGCTATTCGCTTCAAGTAACAGGTTTAAGTCCTCTGAGGGAACTTGATTGATATAGAATTTATATCCTAACTGTCTTACTTCACTAGCATCCATTCCACAAAGAAAGAGAGGATTCTCTGAAACATAAAGAAAGTTTTGCCTATAATAGTCGATCACATAAACACTCCTATAGGTAGTTCGAGCAAAAGCGTCAATATCTTCAAGTATAGTCGCAACTGCATTGTAAGCCTCTTCAGGAATCTCATCTATTCTATTTTCTTTAATAAAAAAGTCTTTTACTTTTATCATATAACAAACTTGGGAAATATTAACATCAAAGATAAAAAAACTTTTTGACAACATTATTGAGAATCAAAATTACCCATTTGGGTGTTGCTATTTATTAAAAGTACGGCTATTTTTGCGTGATTTAGTGGTAATTTTTATAAACACAATAATGGACAAATATATCACATCTTTTGAAAACTGTTCGATATGGCAACTCTCAAAAGCAGGTCTTCTCTCCCTATCAAAGTTTGTTGTAAATGAGAACTATAAACATCACAAAATTTTAACCGACAATACACAAAAAAAAGAGAAGAGGTTATGGCAGTTTATAGAGAGGAGATCCAATATTTTTCAAAATCGAATATTTTTGTGGCAAAGAACCGCCAAAATGAAATCATTGGTACAATTCGCATAATGGAATGGAATAGAAATGATGAACTTCCAATAACAAAAATATTCGGGATCAAAGAACTAGATGATATTTCTCCTGCAAATAGCAACGCTCACATTTGGCATGTCGGTCGATTTGCCGTACGTTCCGATTTAGGGAACCACGGAATACAACTATTCAGAATTTTAATGATGTATGCTATTATGCCGATTATGCAATATGAGAAAGGTATAATGTTTGCGGAGTGCGATAGTAAATTATTTAGAATCGTCAACCAACTAGGATTTAGAGCTATTGCATTGAATGAAGGCATACCATACTTAGGATCTGATACAATTCCCATGTACTCAACACGTGATGGTATGCTAGAGTTTGTGGAAAGGAATATGAATTTATTACTTGATAAGAAGGAGAATGTAAAAGATAATTTGCCGCATCTTATTTCTACTTTTATGAATAGGCTAAGAGCATAAAATATTTTTGTTTCCTTTATAGTTTCAATGCTCAATACAGTTGAGAAAATTATTTTCTTACAAGGAAACAATATTAGTTTTCCTATATTGAAAACTATATGGATCACGAAAATTCAATCTTAAAATGCCGTGTTTAGTCAATATAAAATATTGCTAAAATAGTGTAAATTTTCGAACTTTCTCAAAAATGCGGACAAATTGCGGACACGGCAAGAAAAACAAAAACGCTAAATTATTTATTACGAATAATTTAGCGTTTTAAACTGTACCCAGAGCCGATATTAATGAGCTTAAATTGTGGCAAGGGTGGGGGTTCTTCCAAAATGTTGATGTAACAAGCGATGTAAATGAGGTTTTGTGGAAGCATATTATTGCAGACCCTACATTCTCTTATGTTGGTACTTATGAAGGTGGATATACATATGCAACAGGTGTGTGGCGTTCCGAACCAATTAGTTTAATGAACAATAATATTTCATATATAAATGCAGCTGGGAGAGAATTAATAGTAAAGCAGATTAAAAATCTTTCAGGTGAAACTTTTACATTTAATGAGTTCAAGCAAAGAGATGTTAGAGATGCACAAGCGTTAACTCGCTCGGCTTCTGTTGCCGCAGATAAAGTTCTAAGGCTTCCTCCACCAATATTGATAAAGGTGGACTAGAGTAAGGCTAAGGTATACTAAGACTAGACTAAAATAGAATGTGTGTACTTATATTATCTGTTAAATCGATATAGATAAAGCAATGGATCATATTCACCTGCTAATATTTTAAGCACCAGCTTCATGCCTTGTGCCGAAAAAGTGATACCATTACCTCCAAATCCGAGTACAAATATTGTATTCTTATAATCGGGGTGTTCTCCAATATAGGGTAAACCATCTTTAGTTTGTCCAAAAGCGCCTGCCCACCTATAGTCCTCTATGAAATTATAATCAGGCAAAAGACTTTCCGTTTTCTTTACTAGCATATCAGCTTTTTTTCTTTTTAATCTGTCATTTATTCCATTGTATTTAAAAGGGATATCTTCACCACCAACTAACAGACGATTATCGTCGGTAGTACGCATATAGATGTACGGAATGCCCGTTTCCCAAATAAGTAAATCTTTTAATTCATTGCACATATCATGGTTTTGTTCGCTTACAGTAGCAAAAGTTGTAACGATATCGGCATATTTTTCTTTAAACATTTTCAATGTCTCAAAACCACTACAGAATACAACCTTCTTGCATACAATTTTATTTCCGTTTTTAGTCCTTATTACAACATTATCTCCATAAGTAATCTTCTTAATCTCAGTGTGATCATATATGCGTAATCCTCTTTTGTGATTTTTATAAAACAGCTCATGAGTAAACTTAAATGCATCAATTGAAGCACCCTCTGCCGATAATATTCCATCATGGGAATTTATTTTATACCTCTCTTTAATCTCTTCAGATGATAGCCATTCAACATTAAAAAAATGTTTTTTACGAAAAAGATATTCCTCTTTCAGTTTTGCTATATTTTCCTTTGAATGAGATACCTGTAGCGATTTTTTAATACCAAAACCACCATCAATATTCTCTTCTCTTATTAGATCTTCAAGCATTTGCAGAGATTCTACACCAGCTTTGTAACTTATAACAGCGCCTTCTTCGCCAACCATTTCGGCTAAATCAATCATAGGGGTGTCAATCTCATATTGCAACATAGAGGTAGTTGCCGATGAGCTACCAGCTGCAGCATCCCTTTTATCAATTACAACTGTATTGTAGCCAGCTTTAAGTAAAGTGTGACTAATTAGTGCACCTGTAATTCCGGCACCTATAACTGCCACATCGCACTTAATATCTTCTTGAAGAGAAGGATAGCTATTCATGAGTCCGTTTTTTAGTAACCAGAATGCTTCGTATGATCTTAGTTTCATATAAGTGGCTGTTAAATTTATGTGTGAAGTATTTGTATAAGTAAAACAGCAAAAACATGTTTAGTGTTCTGTAATTCTCTAATTAATAATGAAGTTAACAATAAAGAAAAGATTAAAAATGATGACTTTATCATGAACCATATTAACTAAGAGAGGTTTAAAAATTGAGAAAGCTTAGTCTATATTTAAGTAAAGCTTAATCTATATTTTAATTGAGTATAAACCTTCCAACAGATTGTTGGGTAAATAATATAATTATGCAAAAACAAGGTGATAAAAAAAAGCTACGGCCCAAACAAGAGCAAAACCGTCCAGGTAAAGAATCTAAGCTAAAACCTGAGTCCATAACAACTCCTATGCAGCAGGTGAATAAACTTTTAGGAAAAGTGGCACTCATAACGGGTGGTGATAGTGGAATAGGTAAGGCCACAGCACTACTTTTTGCAGAAAACGGAGCAGATATAGTGATTGCATATCTCAGCGAATCTGAAGACGCAAAGAAAACGCAAAAAGAGATAAAAGAGATGGGCCGAAAGTGTTAT
>JAAZCL010000110.1 GCA_012513315.1 Bacteroidales bacterium
CATTATCAACAAATTCGAACTATCTGTTAGAAAGAGATATTCTTGAGCCTTTTCAAATGGGTTGTAAAACATGAATCCTTTCACATTATCGGGATGCGTATCGGGTATTCCATTGGGATTAATATCCAAAAGAGAAACAAAAGCTGTCTTAAGTCCATTGGGCGTTTCTACTATTTTGTATGGTTTAACACGAAAATCGCCTTCATTAGGCAGTTCGATATTGCCACTTAGAAAATCAAACTCAGCTTTGTGTGTGATGTGTTCAAAACCTTCTAATCGGGAGTCGAACTCGTGGTTTCCCACTGCCGACAGGTCGAAATTAACAGCATTCATCAGTTCAATAATAGGCATTCCCTTTTCGGGATACTGGTCGTTTGCCGGATTCCCTGTTTGATTGTCACCACCCGAAACGAGTATCAGGTTTGGATAAATTGCTCGTAAGCTGTCAGTCATAAATGCAAATCGAGGAAAATTATCAATAGCTGCATGCATATCGTTCACAGCCAAAATTTCAATTGTTCTTGCTTTGGGCAATTCTGCTACTCTACGGCTTGTTCCACAGCCCATCATCAGAGAGATGCCAAGAAGAACTATACCAGAAATTACTTTTAATTTTGTTGAGATTGTTTTCATAGTTCTATTGTTTTTAGTTTTTATATACAAATGATTTCCTTCACTTAGTTCACCATCATGAGCAACACTGTTGCCATAAGCATCACTCACTATAGGCAATTGGCAGGGCAGTTTTTTGCCTTGCTGAGCATAGTATGCTCGTATCACATCCAGCACTTTAGCACCTCTGTGTATTGTGATTTCTTTGTCGTTTATAAATATTTTCATAGTCTCTTTACACGTAATATTTTATAGGTGATAACAAGTTGTTTACTATTCACTATCCACATAAACCTCAAAGTACTCACACTCCTCAATTACATCTTTATAATACTGAGTATGAGCATACTTTTCTTTTAGATCTTTAAATCCATCCCAAGCATAAGAAAAGGATTTTGCATTAAACCCATTTGGGTAATAAACATGTTCAGTGTATTCACCACATTTACCAAAAGCGTAGTGTTTATTATAATATTCGTTTCGCTCACATTTAGCAATCATATAGGTAGCTTTGGCTCGTTGTTCATCATTTTCAGCTGATGATACTGCTTTTTGGTAATATTTCTTTGCAGTGTCACAATTGGTAAGCATAGTTTGAGCAAAACAGGCTATATTCTCTGGTAGACCAGGTATAACCTCTCCTGTAAGTCCACTCACCGAAAACAGACGTGCATTGCCATAAAATGTGAGGTTGTAGTAGGCATTACCCAAAAGCAGGCTATTATTGTACACATCTTTGTTTTGCTCAACATAACCCTTCATCTCCTTCATTTTTTGCAATGCACTAAGCGAACTGTATTTTACCGTTTGTCGGCGTGCATGTTCACAGTCGTGGCAATCTTTTATAAAACCATTAAACGGATTGGCTAATAAGATTGTTTTACCTAAGTGTTCAGCCTTTTGCATATAGTTTA
>JAAZCL010000111.1 GCA_012513315.1 Bacteroidales bacterium
ATAAAGGAGTTTTCAGAAGATTTTGTTTGTGTAAAACAAAACGGTAAATGGGGCCTGATAGATGCATATGGTGAGGAGAGAGCTCCTTTAAAGTATGATAAGATTTGGCCTTTGTCTGAAGGGTTTGCTTCAGTAGAGTTGAATGATAAGTGGGGATATATTGATGAGATGGGTAATGAAATTATATCTTTGAAGTATGATGGAGCGTTGCCTTTCATGGGTGGTATGGCAGGTGTTTTATTGGATGGAAAGTGGGGCTATCTAGACAAATTGGGACAAGAGGCAATTGGGTTGCAATATGATGGGGTGTGGTTTTTCTCTGAAGGGCTTGCTTCTGTAAAACTAAATGATAAATGGGGATATATTGATGAAATGGGGGCAGTAGTTATTCCTTTTATATATGATAACGGCTATTCTTTTGAGGGTGTGTTTGCTGAAGTTATCTTAAACAGAACACATGGATATATAGATAGAGCTGGTGAGTTTTTTAACGAGATAGAATAACAAGAGATTTATAATTTAATGAAACAGCTAATGAAATCAGAACAATTGAGCTTTGAAAGTGCAATAAACTTTAGTAATAGACTTGTTGACAAGCGAATGAACAGTATGAGGACTTTGTTTATGTTCTTTGACGGCTTTGGTGAAATTTATCAAAATGAAAAGAAGAAATTACCTTTTCATATTAATATTATTGATGAATTGCGAGCTGATGAGAATGCACACAGTAGAATTTTGGCAAAATTTTTAATGTATGAAGATTTAATTAGCCGTGAATACGATATTTTTAAAAGTTTTATCGGATATTTAGTTGAGAACTATAATAATAAAAAAGACTTTCAGAAGATTGAAGTAAAGTGGCCCACTTTGACTGTAGAAAAGGAGCGCATTGATTTGTGGATAAGGGATAGCAACTATGTGTTAATAGTGGAAAATAAGGTGCAAAATGCAGGAGATCAATATAAACAGTTGGAAAGATATATAGATACTTCAAAGAATTATGGGTATAAGGAAGAAGATATCTACGTGTTGTATCTTCCACCAACTTATGAGAAAGAGCCTGATACTGAATCTTGGGGCAAGTATTATGAAACTGATATATATAACAATAGGTATTTGAAGCTATCTTTTAGAGATGATATATTGCCGTGGTTGAAAAATGATGTGTTGCATAATGTGAGGATTAAAGAGCGGTTACTAATGTCATCGTTAGAACAGTATATAGACCATTTAGAAGGAAAATTTAGTTTACGTACAATTAATGATAAAATGAATATGAAACTACAAGAGTTTATTAAAGAGAACCTTGAGATAACTAATGCCGAACCCGAGTACTCTTTAACAAAAGTACTTGAGAAGAAAGAAGAAGTAGAAGATGCTTTAAATCAACTTAAACAGTTGGAGCATTCAATTAAAATAGATCACTTCAAAAAATGGGAGAGATGTTTGAAAGATAAATATAAAGACTTTGATATTGTAAATAATTGGTCGCAGGGAAATAAAACAAACTATTTAGGGGTAAAGATTGTAGAAGGTGAAAGTATCTTTTCATTAATTATTGGGTATGATATTCAATCTATTTACTATGGAATATCAAGGCATTTTGCTACAGATGCAAAAGACAATAGATTAAATTTCGAGGAGATAATTACTGAACTAAACTTAACTAAAGATGACAACTGGTATGGGTATCGCATTACTTCTTTTGAAAATGCCTATATGAGATTGTCAGCTCTAATTGATAAGGTAGTAAATAGAAAGCAATACCAAATAAAAGATACTTCTATTGGAGAGGATATTAGCGTTAATCAAATAAAATAAGCCACACACATGTCCCTCCAACTCCTCCAATGGAACATATCCTACAGTTGCAAAATAGATAAGATTGCCGATTTTATATCAAGTAAGATAGAGGGCAATACAATAGTCTGTTTGCAAGAAGTACTTACAATGCACAAAGAAAGATTGATAGAGTGCCTTGCACCAAGCGACTATACATATAGTTTGGATTATAGAAAGCCAGGCTTGTTTGATGGAAAGAACAGGAGAATGGGAGTGTTGACTATGCTGTTTGGAGGGAAGATAGAAGAGGCCAGAGTGTTGGAGAGAACGGTATTTCCAGATAGAACGCTCTATACTAAAATGAGGATAGGGGACGAGTCGGTTTCTTTGCTCAACTTCCACTCGATAACAGGAGTTGGCTACAATAAAGCGAAAGGTGCAAACTTTGCATCGATTGCCGAATTCTTGCACGAGACGTTAGATTTAGATTTCTTTTGTTGCGATGCCAATGAACCTCAGGTGGATTCGATTGATGTGAATGATGTGAAGTTTTGGAAAGCGAATAGAAAAGAGGCAAGTTTGATATTTGGAAAAGATAATGTGCATCATCTGAGCGATCCAGTGCAAACAGACTTTCAGCTATTTGAAACGCTTCCATTTTCATATATAACTGGCAAGACGCCGCGAAGATATGATTTTATTTATAAATCGGATAGGTGGAAAACTAAGAGGCTCAATTTCTATTACGATGAATCGATAAAGGCATCTAGCGATCATGCTATGGTGGTGGGGGTGTTTGATAAGGTGTAGACAAGAAAAACAGCGTAAAAGTATGAAAAGTAAAGAGTTTTATCTGCAACAGCTCAAATATTATAAAGGAGAGAAAGAGTCTCCATTTGATGATAATAATATATCGATGCTTTGGTTTTACGAGAGTGTGTGGTATAATTATATGACAACCGAAAACAAAGGATTGCTAGAAGAGTATATCTCAGATTTTAAGTATGCAGAACTATCCGATTTGCCTAGCGATATGCCTCTTGGGTATAAAGCTCTTTTGTTTAATAGATATATGAAGGGGAGCATGAGTTCTATGCCAGACACTGCAAAAGAATTTAGAGCGTTTTATGCGAAGTATTATTAATCGATATTGCTATAGCGCACTGAGGCTACAGTCCGCATTGCGCGCCAGCAGTGGATTGCCATTGGGCTAAATTAAGAATGGCTTTCAGCCAATACAATATCTTCTTCTATTTCCATCAATTTATGTTGTGAAATGTGAAGAATACTGCTATCTTTATGCTTCAAGAAAGTAGATTTGAAACCAACTAGCGAAAAGCTAAAAACCTACCCCCAACGATGCGCCGCAAAGATCGACAAATGCCCCAAAACTTCGCCCACCAAGTAATAGACAAAGCCCAATATGGGGTGGTGAGCATGATAGATGCGGATGGGAAGGTTGTGGATAAATTGTAATGCTATTTCTTGGTAATGAATAGCAGACAAACTAATATATTTGAAGTTTTAAAAGAGAGTAAATTGAATAAAGCAGAGATATATTTTATATATACACCTCTGCTTTGTTTTTTACAATTGAGATTTAATTAAATTAATGCTTAAACTCTTTAGCTCCTTTAGGTCCTTTAGAGTATCTTATATAGAACTTGCTAGGTGAGGTGTTTTTGAAAAACTCAATCTTTTCATCGCTTTTTTCTCCACAAAACTCATCGTACTCTTTTTCTATAATCTCTTTTTCTGGATAGTTTGTAACTTCAGTAACATAAAACTCATTCTCGAATTCAATAAGATTACTAGAGTTTTCTAATGCATAAGTTATTCTGTTGCTGAAAACTAATGGGCTTTCGTTTTTTGTGAAATGAATAGTTCTTATTTGTTTTTTTGAAGGATATCTTAGCAATTCACAATCTCTTATTAATGACTCTGTAATGTTGTATTCATTAATGATCTTAGATGTTTTTGTTGGTATACATACAATTTTCTGTTCATTGTAAGAGATAGAACTTCCTGAAGAGCTTACAATTCCTGCACTTCTGCTTACAGCTGATTTATTTGCTTGAAAGAGATTTAGATAATTTAATCCCATCATAGATTTTGAAGCTGTTGCACTACTTGATTGTGATACACCTGAACTTACAGCACTTGTAAAGACTCTGTCTTTGTAATAGTTATAGGATATACCATTTAGAATGAAATAACTCTGTTCTAAATTTAAAAGGATATCATTTTCTGTCTTGTTGGTAAACATGAATCCCATATTCCCACCATCTTTCCATAAATTGTACGATACAATGCAGTTTTCATCTTCATAGACTATCTTATTACTTTTATGACTCATTTCTTGTGAGGCTTCTGTTTGGTAAACTTGATAATAAAATGATGATTTGCATGATGTTAATGCAATTGCAACAAGGGCAGTAAGCAGCATTTTTTTTCTTTTCATAGCTTAATGACTTAGTGTTTTTTTAGTAATTAATTTAAAAATTATTTTGTCTTGGCAAAGATAAGTTATTAGTTTAATATTACAAGAGTTATGTTAATATATATTGTTCTTTTAAAATAAAGATAATATCAATATCAGTGAAAACTATTTGTAGTTGTAAAGACAGAATTGACTTGGTAAATATCTTGCAAGTTATAGTCATTTTTAAAAACAACTACTATCTTTATGGTTCAAAAATTTTGATACTAAAGTCACAAATAAAATAAAATAATACTTACCCCCAAAACGATGCGCCGCAAAGACCGACAAATGCCCCTTAAATTCGCCCACCAAGTAATAGACAAAGCCCAATATGGGGTGGTGAGCATGATAGACAAAGACAAACCCTATAG
>JAAZCL010000112.1 GCA_012513315.1 Bacteroidales bacterium
CTGTTATACCCTAGATTTAAGGTGGTACTTAACTTACCATGCTTCCCTCCCGACGCCACCTCGGCACTTAAAGAGTTGTAGCTTCCATACATTAATCGCGCCGAATTATGTATACCGTCTTGTTTCTGCTGCTTAGAAATAATGTTGATTACACCTCCCATAGCATTTGAACCATAAAGCACTGATGCTGGGCCTCTCACCACTTCCACTCGCTCCGTCATCATAGATTGGTAGCTGTCGGCAAGCGGATGTCCCATTAGTCCCATATATTGCGGATGCCCATCAATAAGCACCAACACTCCTGCCGTGGGTGCGCCACCTATACCTCTTATACTCATAGCACCAGCAGCTCCACCGGCAACACCATAGCCCATCACTCCTCGTTGAGTGATAAACAACCCAGGTACTTCTTCATTTAAAAGTGGCAATAAAGAATTGTCTTTTCTTGCCTCTATCTGACTTTCAGTAACCACAGATATACTCATGGGAAGATTGCGCAGATTTACTTTTGGCATACTTCCCGTAACTATCACTTCATCTAGTCTTATAGTGTCATTTACACTACCAAATAGTGGATATAAAACTAATGAAATTATGCAGAGTGATATTGCAATTTTCTTCATATAATCCATGGAAATCTAAAACACTCTTCGTCATACAAATAGTAATCGGCCTTTCCGTTTACTGCAAATGTTTTAATTTGCTTAGCCTCATTTAAAAGTTCTAATGCATACTTTACAGTTGCTCCTGTTTTAATTCTATCCTCTACAAGTAGAATAGTCTTGCTTTTAAAATCAAATTCGATAGGCGCAACTAATTTTGGACTATCATATTTTGGAATCTGATGAGGGTCACGTAGGTTAATCTTCAATAGCTCAAGCCCCGTATTCAGTCGCTGGTTAATAATTGCAGCCGGAATAATACCCCCATTAGCAATAGCAACAATGATATCAAACGTTTCATTAAACTCGATATCTTTAAACCGCTGAAGTACCTCTTCAAAAGATTTTTCTCTAATCATCTTAAACCTTGGCAAGTGCTTTCAAAACAAGATAACCGCCAAATAGCTGAATAAGCATTCCTGGGAAACCAATTCTGAAATCTTGTATTGCTACAAAAAAGCTTTGAGTCATTGCCCATTCAATACCTGTTCCTATAACTTGATATGCCAAAATTGCCATTAAAATACCGATAATTGAAACTTTGCCAAATTTCTTGGCAGCAACAGCAGCGGCAATAGCAAGAATAACAGATTTAATAATAATTGCCGGTAACACCGCAGATGGTGGCATACTAAAGAGTAAATTATTGGCAATTGGCGATAAAACTGCAGTTAATAATCCCACGTGTATACCGTACTTATATGCTGCAATAAGCGTGAAGAAATAAATAGGAAGAAAAATGAAACCTCCTTGTGGAACCAAATGAGCCAGTTGAGGTAACAAAAGATTGCAAGCAATAAACACCGTGGCAATTAGGTATGTTTTTGTGTTGTTTAAGCTTAAAGAGTAAAGTTTTGTAATTGTAGCCATAGTAGTATGCTTTTATATTGTTTATAAATATTATTTCTCTGTATCAATTTAACTTAAGTTGCAAACTTA
>JAAZCL010000113.1 GCA_012513315.1 Bacteroidales bacterium
GAATTTATACATTTTAAAAGGCCTACCGTTAAGGCCCGGCCTTGGCTGGGTGAAAAAAATCGGAGAACCCAGCTTAAAATAAACCAATAAAGCAATAATCAATAACAAAGGCAACAGCAGAATAATCAAAAACAAAGAAAATACTATATCAAAACCCCTTTTTAAAACCCGTTTCATTTTTTATCACCTTAACCCATTATCCCCGGCCACCTCAAATAAAACCTTTTCCAATCTGGAAGCCAGTACAGTAAAATCATGATTTTTTAAAACATACTCTCTCCCATTAACCCCCATCTTTTCCCGCTCTTTCGGATCCATCCTGAATAGTTCCTTTACTGCTTCGGCAAGAGCATAAGGATCTTCCGGAGGAACAGAAATGCCTGCCCCGGCTTCTCTTACTGGATCATTAAAAGCTCTTACTCCGAAAACTATAGGTTTGGCCATCGCCAAATAATCAAACAATTTATTAAGACTTATTCCCCATCTATATAAATTAGATTTTTTGATAACAGCTATAAAAACATCCGCTTCTGCCAGTTTGGCATAAACTTCTTTTTTAGGTACAGGATCTTCAAAGATTACATTTTTTAAACCCAGTTCTTTGGCTAACATTATAAGATTCTTTTTTTCCGGCCCTTCGCCAAGCAAACGGAATAATATTTTATCTGCCAATCCTTCATCCTGCAAAACTTTGGCAGCATTTATTATAACATCCAGATTATTGGCCAAGCCATGGGCACCTGCATACATAACGGTAAATAAATCTCTCTTCTTTTTTTGTTCAATACTACTAATATCAGGAAGTAAGTCTCTATCAATCCCATTAGGTATCCATATTACTTTTTCTTCACTTATGCCCAGATTTTTTATGTATTCAGAAGCTCCCGGCAATAAGACAACGATTTTGGAAGCCTTACGGTACAAATACTTCTCCAGCCAGGATAAAAAAACAATTAACGGATGAAATCGCGAAATCCGCCCTAAATCTACCAGCGTCTGCGGCCAGAGATCCCTCACTTCCATTATGAACGGCACTCTATGATAAGCTGCCAGCCTTTCCGCGGCCAGGCTGGCAAAAGGATGAGGGGAAGAACCTATGATAATATCAGGTTTATTTCTTTTATCTTTCAATAATTTATTAAACCTGGTTCGCAAGCTAAATACCAGCATATTCAAAAACCTTCTGACCGTATTGCCTTCATAACCAGGGGCAGCAATCCATACAAACCTGATTCCATCTATCATCTCTTCCTTAAATTTTCCCTTCCCTAAATCAGCATTATATCTGCCGGTTCCATGCTGAAAATTAGAAGCTACCACCGTTACCCTGTGTCCTTTTTTAGCCAACTCTTTAGCCAAACTGTAATGCCTGCTTCCACCCGGTTCTGAAGGGTGGATAGCATAATGGTTTATAATAAATACATTAATATATTCCAAAAACTCCCTATCTCTCTGAATTATGTTTAGGTAAGAAACATATTTAATTTCTCATGTTTAATTTTTATTTTTTGGTAAAATTCAGCATTACTCGAGCAAATATACCACATAACTAATTACTTCTTAAAATTCTTGCCGGACATCCTGCCACCACAACATTTTCCTGTATTGATTTTATAACCACTGTCCCAATACCAATCAAAACATTGTCTCCAATCGTTATACCATTAATTATTGTACTATTTAAACCCACCCATACAGATTTACCCATTTTTACACTACCACCTATCACCGAACAAGCAGTTATTAATGATCTAGCTCCAATATACGCATTATGTCCTATATGCACATGATCATCTATTTTTACATAATCAGCGATTACTGTATCATCTAATGTCCCTCTAGCAACAGTATTAAATGCTCCTATCTCA
>JAAZCL010000114.1 GCA_012513315.1 Bacteroidales bacterium
CTTTTGATAGTAAATGACAGATTCCTTGTATACTGTATTGTCTATTTTAATTATAAACGTGTATGTAAGTCTTTAAAAGATCGTTTTGCTTTGATTCGAAATATTTACTATCTCTCAAAGCGGGTGCAAAGATAATATCTTTTTTTGAATGCACCAAATGTTTCTGAAATTTATTTTCAAATGAATCTGAATCGCTTTTCAAACCAACTGCCTCTATTTCTAAAAGCGAGTGCAAAAGTAGAACCTTTTTTTGAAAGCACCAAATGTTTTTTGAAGTTTATTTTTTAAAGTAGATTTGAATCGCTTTTCATATCTACATCCTCTATTTCTAAAAGCGGGTGCAAAGATATGTTCTTTTTATTTACGCACCAAATGCTTTATCAAATAATCTATGTGTTTTTTACACTTACACACCACAAGATAGAACTAACTATCATATCTAAAGACATATAATGCTACAAAAAAAGATGAATTTTTTTTGATTATAAATTAGATTAGTTTATTCGACACTACAAAACGAATGAAATATCCCAATTTATGGCTACATTGCGCCCTCAAATAAAAAAATTAAAAAAGAGATAAACCCTCATTTACTTTAAAAAGATTGCAATTATGAAAGGTGTTATTAAAATAGCAAAGAGATTTCTTCCTCCTTATAAGAATTACATCATACTAAATCTAATATTTAATGTGATCAATGCTCTATTAAATGTGTTCTCATTTGCCTTGATTATACCTATACTACAAATATTATTTAAAGCAACTCCCGATTCTTACGACTTTATTGCCTGGGATACATCGGGGATGTCAATGCTGGATATCGCAAAAAACAATGGATATTGGTATATTGGTGATATTATAAATATATACGGAGCAGGATTTGTACTCCTTATATTAGCGATAGTGCTCATAGTTATGACAGCATTAAAAACAGGAGCTGCTTTTCTCAGTACATATTACATTGTTCCAATACGAACCGGAGTAGTAAAGGATATTAGAAATAATATAAATGATAAGATACTTAATCTTCCAATTGGTTTTTTCTCTGAAGAGAGAAAAGGTGATATCTTAGCACGCATGTCGGGCGATGTGAACGAAGTAGAGAATTCTGTAATGAGCTCATTAGAAATGATGCTAAAAAACCCAATAATGATTATAGTGTTTCTCACCACTATGCTGATTATAAGCTGGGAACTTACGATATTTGTTTTTATACTTTTACCTATTATGGGATATGTAATGGGTGCAGTGGGTAAAAAACTCAAAAGAAGCTCTTTTGAAGCACAAAATAAATGGGGCGAATTAATGTCACAAATCGAAGAAACTCTCGGAGGACTACGTATAATCAAAGCCTTTAATGCAGAACAGAAAATATCAGACAGATTCCACAAAGGAAGTGATGAATTCAGACAAATGTCAAACCGAATTGCTCGTCGTCAGTATTTAGCCCACCCAATGAGTGAATTATTAGGCACTATCACTATTGCAATTGTATTATGGTTCGGTGGTTCGTTAATTCTCAAAGACAATTCATTGTTAGATGCATCAGTATTTATTTATTATCTAACCGTATTTTATCTCATTATCAATCCAGCCAAAGATCTAACAAAAGCATCCTATGCTATTCAAAGAGGCCTGGCTTCTATGGATCGTATCGACAAAATTTTAGATGCTGAGAACGATATTGTAGAAAAACCAGATCCTATAGAAGTGAAATTTCAGAAAGACATAGAGTTTAAAGACGTTTGGTTCAAATATCAAAACGATTGGGTGATAAAAGGGATGAGTTTGAAAATCCAGAAAGGCAAAACAATTGCGCTTGTTGGCCAATCGGGGTCGGGCAAGTCAACAATGACCGACCTGCTCTCACGGTTTTATGATACGCAAAAAGGTGGCGTATATATAGATGATATAAAGATAACCGACTGCACCATGCATGACCTGCGATCGAAGATAGGGTATGTGAATCAGGAGGCAATTTTATTTAACGATACTTTCTACAACAATATTACCTTTGGGGTGAAGGAGGCGACAGAAGCAGAAGTGATAGAAGCAGCCAAGATTGCCAATGCTCATGAATTTATAGTTGCAACTCCTGAAGGATATCAGACTAACATTGGCGACAGGGGTGGCAAGCTCTCGGGTGGACAGCGTCAGCGAATCAGTATTGCTCGTGCAGTATTAAAGAATCCTGAAATACTGGTTTTGGACGAGGCCACCTCTGCCCTTGATACAGACTCGGAGCGCCTTGTGCAGGATGCTTTGGAAAAACTAATGAAAAACAGAACTACTATTATAGTTGCACACCGCTTATCAACAATCAAGAATGCGGATGAGATTTATGTACTGAAGGATGGTGAGATTGTGGAGTCGGGAAATCATAACACTCTGTATGACATGAATGGGTATTACACGAAACTATGCATGATGCAGGGAGACCTGAATTGATAAACCTCCCGTTGTGGTATTAACAAAAAAGCCTGCACAACAATTTGTTGTGCAGGCTTTTTTATTAATATCGCGAGAACTTTCTTAGTTTGAACTCTGTTTCTCTTTCTCCAGTATTCGGTCAACAGATTCGTAAGGAGAGTTGAGGCTGTGAAACTCTGGCACCAACTCTTTCATCTTTTTGACGGTTCTCATATTATCATAGTGATAGGATGTCAGAATAAGATCATCTATTTTCTCTTTTACCTCATTGTAGTCATACTCCTGCACGCGTGCAATCATAATCTTATCATGATGAGTCTTAATAGTATTCTCTTCGGTGGTGAGTAACTCCTCATACAGTTTTTCGCCATGGCGAAGCCCGGTGAACTCAATTCTGACTCCTCTAGCACCTGAAAGGGATATCATTCTTTTGGCCAGATCAATAATCTTAACCGGTTTACCCATATCAAACAGGTATATTTCTCCACCCTTGCCCATTGCCCCTGCTTCCAGCACAAGCTTACATGCTTCGGGAATGGTCATGAAATAGCGAATAATTTCAGGATGCGTAACTGTAACAGGACCACCATTCTTGATTTGCTCGCGGAAGTGAGGAATAACAGAGCCGTTGGATCCCAGAACATTTCCAAAACGGGTAGTTATAAATTGAGTTTTAACATTGCCCATAACCTCTAAATGCTTTGCAAGCGACTGAACATAAATTTCGCATATTCGTTTTGAGGTCCCCATTATGTTGGACGGGTTGACAGCTTTGTCTGTTGATACCATTACAAACTTTTGTACATTATACTTTACTGCAAGGTCAGCCAATATTTTTGTACCAAGCACATTATTCTGGATCGACTCAGACACATTATCTTCCATCATAGGTACATGCTTATAGGCTGCCGCATGGAAAATATAATGGGGTTTGGCTTTTTTGAATATATTAGACATCCGCGACTCGTTGCTGATATCTGCCACGATGGTTTCTGCCTTAACATTAACCCATTTCTCTTTTAGCTTCAGACGCAAGTCATGCAGTGGTGTCTCCGCCTGGTCAATCAGTATAAGACTAAAGGGGTTGAACTTTGCAACCTGATAAACTATTTCACTACCGATAGAACCTGCAGCACCTGTAATCATCACACGCTTACCCTCAAGATTTGAAGCAATCTCTCTCATGTTTATATTGATGGGGGTACGCGGCAATAGGTCTTCAATTTCAACTTCCTTTAGCTGACTGTTCAAATTGAGCTCTTCACCCCACTCACTAAATGGAGATGTAGTTGTAAGCAACTTGACGCCATGTTCGGCAAATGATTCCAGTACTTCCTGAATATTCTCATCTTCAAACCTCCCTTGAGAAACTATGATTGTTCTAATATTCTTTTTGTCGAGTATTTCAAACAATTTATCATTGTACTCATAAACATCTACTCCAACCAGTTTTTTACCAACCATATCGGAATCGCTGGCAATGAAACCCGTTAGTTTGTATTTATAACCTGTATTTCTTCTTATTCCCTTGCCAAGGTTCACTC
>JAAZCL010000115.1 GCA_012513315.1 Bacteroidales bacterium
CCTGCCGATCCTGTGCCAATTACTCCTACAGCCCCTGCTACGGCAGAAGTTTTCAGGAATGATCTTCTGGTTAAATTGTTTTCTTTCATTTGAATTAATATTTAAAAGTCCGTAATTATTGGTAATTAATAAGTTAAATTTATAGCCTACTGTTATTTTAAAGCTGAGTCAGGTTCACATACAACTCTAAAACCGATACCCTTAATGTCTGAATACCACCATATACTCTTAGGTTGTTGAGGATCTGTTCTCATCCAGTCATCATGTTCGGTATGACTTCTTGATGCACTTCTTACGTCTGCCGCATCAGAATTATAATAGCCTCCACGAACTACCCACTCATCTCCCTCTGTAACAATAGGATCTACAGTATTTGACCCTCTATTATTATATGCCTCTGAATCATATTTGTCTGCAGTATACTCCATAACGTTACCCAACATATTTCTTAAACCAAATGGGTTAGGCATTACTTCGCTTGGCAATTGAGTACGTCCACTGCTATTTTGTTTATAAATAACATAAGAACTTATACTATCTGTTTTAGGTTTAAATATATTTCTCATAAAACCATGTTCAGAGAAATCTTTTGCACTACCCGGAAAAAAGTATGAAGTTTCTTTTCCACCTCTGGCAGCATATTCCCACTCAGCTTCTGTTGGTAATCTATATTTCTTACCAGTTTTTTCTGATAACCACTGACAAAAAGTCTCAGCAGCATAATGAGTCATTGTAATTGCGGGTCGGTCGCCCTGCCCCCATCCCTGATCAGGATAACCAAAAGGAGGTGTGGGTCCTGAAATAGCATCTACTCCCAAAGCATTCAAATTATTTTGGTACACCACTTCCGGTGGAGTTCTTCCTTCACTCATAGTTTCAGAATAGAATGCCCAATATTGATTCCAAGTTGTTTCAACTTCTGCCATAAAAAACGAACTCACGGTAACCTCATGTTGTGGAGATTCATCCGGGTTGCGGAATGGCTCTTTCTTAGGACTACCCATATTAAAAGTACCACCATCAATTGCAATCATATTAAAAGATACTGCTGTGCCAGGTATTTGCTCTCTAAAATTAGCAAAATGAGTAACATGAGCAGGTTCTGTATAGAAGCGACTACTGTCTACCTCATATGAGCCCGACATCCCGGGAATGCCAACCATCTGTCCATGTGCATAATTAGGATTATAGTGACCTGCATCCAAGTGACAGCTAATACACTGAAGATCGAGTTTTTCAGAATTATCTTCATAATATAAATGTGCAGTAATACCATCGTCAGTAATTCCCTTTGGAAAAAGGTTTTGATGACATTTTACACATGATTCATTTGGAATATATTTAACTGCATGTTCTAATTCAGATTTCATATCCCAATTAAAATCTGCACTATCTTTAGTAATATATCCCCATACATCACGAGCTCCTAAAGCAAGTTTTGCAGTATAATGAGCCCAAGTATCATCTTTAGGTGGTAGGTGACAATCAACGCAGTTAACCATAACCCCGCTACCATTATTTACGTGAACTGATAATTCCCAACTTTCTTCTGCATGAGGGTGCACATGACACATCATACACGATTCGTTTGTAGAAAAATAAACCGATGTCTGGTACAATCCAGCCACAAATACAACTCCTATTATAATTCCTATTATCAGGAAAAAACCTTTACGTTTATAAAATTTCTTTTTAGGTTTGTTGTGCCTCTTTGAAATTCTTGCCATTATAAAATATGATATGAAATATTTAGTTATAACTTTTATCAATAGGTCAAAGCTATTTGCCTATAAAAGTAATATATTTTACACAAAGAGAAAAAAATAGCTGTACTTATTACATTCTATAGTTCCATTCTCTATTTGTATACTTACTCCTCCTCAACTCTTCAATTACCTCTATATCACTCTCTTGAAGAGTCGATAGCTCTAAAACATTAAAATAACGCAAAAG
>JAAZCL010000116.1 GCA_012513315.1 Bacteroidales bacterium
GAAGAGGTGAATATAAATCTAAACGTTAATTTAGACGGGGTTTATAAACTTAGAGATGTAATAAATGAGACTCAAGAAGAAGTTAAAAGCAAGGACAACATACTTAACTTTGAAATGGGAGTAGAGAGCAAGAATGTAAAGGTGATTGAAATAAAAAGATGAGAAAGATAATTTATGCTGTTCTGCTTTTTATATTAAGCATAAACGCATTTGCAAAGCAGCCTGAAATGTTATTAGGTGGTATCATTAGGGGGGATGTTTCTGAGAAAAAGATTTGCCTTGTTTTTACTGGTGACGAGTATGCCGACGGTGCCAATGTTATAATGGAAGTGCTTGAAAGAAATAAGATAAAAGGAACTTTTTTTCTTACTGGTAATTTCTATCGAAAACACCCAGCAATTACGCAAGGTCTTCAAGATGATGGACATTATCTTGGCCCACACTCCGACAAACACCTATTGTATGCCGATTGGCAAAATAGGGATTCTACTTTAGTATCTAAGGATGTCTTTGAAAAAGACCTTAACGATAACTACCTCGCTATGAAAGAGAGTGGCATTGAAGTTGAATCGCCTTACTATTTTATACCGCCTTATGAATGGTACAATATGGAAATTAGTAATTGGGCAAAGGCAATGGGAGTGCAAATAGTTAATTTTACTCCGGGAACCTCCTCCAATGCCGATTACACTACACCAGATATGACTAACTACAGATCTTCGGAAACTATCTTTAACAACATTTTATCCTATGAAGATGAAAATGGATTAAACGGTTTTTTGTTGCTGATACATATTGGTACTGATCCTAAACGAACAGATAAATTATATAATCGACTGGATGATCTTATTAAAGAGTTAAGTAACAGAGGATATTTATTTAAAAGAATAAATGAATTGATTCCGCTTACCCCTAAAGATTTGCAAGACGAATTGTTGAAACAATATATTAATAAGTCGTTGACGAATATTTATAAGGAGACATTACTACGTGACGGAAGGGTAACGGTTGATAGCATTGCGCTAGATGAAAGGAAGAAAAGCATTGAGTTTCATACAAACTTGTCTTTATCTTACCTCCCAATGAGAGACGAGACTGTACAGCTAATATATGATAGTGTACGTTTTCATCTTCCCCTGGAATTTAAGAAATTCCGCATTGCTGTTTTTTCTGACAAACAGGAGTTAAGTCACCTTGTGCCGAACTTCTTTCGCAATAAACAAATTGATAAAAATCGATTGATAGCGCATAAGGTGAATACACCATTGGTGATGCGTGTTTCTGACCCCTCGATTATACCAACTAAAGGATTGCAAAACAACCACCTTGCTATATGGCAAAGCCACGGGTGGCACTACGAGCAGAAACTGGGTCGCTGGGAATGGCAACGGGCGCGTATATTTCAAACAGTTGAAGATCTTTATACGCAAAGTTATGTGGTGCCCTTCTTAGTGCCTATGCTTGAAAATGCTGGTGCAAATGTGCTGCTGCCTCGTGAACGAGATTACAATAGGATGGAGATAATTGTTGATAACGACCCCGGTATAGCCAATTCAACCTATAAAGAATATAACGGTAAGGAGTCGTGGAAAGAAAGCGCTGTTGATGGATTTGCCCACTCCAAACAGGTCTACCTTGATGGAGAGAATCCGTTCCGGATGGGAACGGCAAGGCAAATACAATCTATCAACAGTGGGAAGGAAAGTTTCGCAGAATGGATACCCGTAATTCCTAAGAAAGGAAAGTACGGAGTCTATGTCTCGTACCAAACTGTGAAGAATAGTACCAACGATGCGCTATATAGCGTATACCACGCTGGGGGTAAGACAGATTTCAAGGTAAACCAACAGATGGGTGGTGGAACATGGATATATTTAGGGGAATTTCAATTAGAAGTGGAGAAGGGACATAAGGTTACACTTTCTAACAAGAGCAAGAGCGCAAATAGAGTCATAACTGCCGATGCAGTAAAGATTGGTGGAGGAATGGGAAATATAGCTAGGATGCCCCACCCCGAGGGTTTTGAAGTAGAAAACACCAAAAGCTCAGATGCTCAGATGGTGAAGAAAACAGTTATTCCGAAGATAGATTACTCTCCGGAAGTTAGTGGTTATCCACGTTATACTGAAGGTGCACGCTATTGGATGCAGTGGGCGGGTGTACCAGACTCGGTGTATAACCGATCGGAAGGTAAAAACGATTATACTGATGACTTTGCAAGTCGCGGCGTATGGGTCAACTGGCTGGCAGGTGGCTCTTCGGTACTTCCTAAAGAAGAAGGACTCAATATTCCTCTTGACCTAGCTTTCGCTTTTCACACCGATGCTGGTACTTTTTGGGGTGATACTATTGTTGGTACTCTTGGTATTTACATGACGGAGTTTAACAACGGTTTGTTCGAAAACGGTAAATCTAGGTGGGCCTCACGAGACCTTAGTGAACTTGTTATGGAGGAAATCACCTCGGATATTATACGTGAGTTTGAACCGGAATGGACTCGTCGTCACCTCTGGAACCGCTCATACGCCGAGGCTCGAGTGCCAAATGTACCGACAATGCTACTTGAATTATTGTCGCACCAGAATTTTGCCGATATGAGGTACGGACTGGATCCAACTTTCCGCTTCACCGTGAGCCGATCAATTTATAAAGGAATGCTCAAGTTTCTGGCAACTCAATACAACCGCCATTACGTAGTGCAGCCCTTACCGGTAAAGGATTTTCACGCGCAATTTTTAAGCGATACTGAGGTGGAGCTAGCATGGCTACCAACCGAGGATCCTGTGGAAACATCGGCAACCCCTACCCAATATATAGTATACACCAGGGTAAACGGGGAAGGTTTTGATAATGGGGTTATAGCTAAAAGTAACAGCTTTAAAACATCGATTAGAAAGGGTGACATCTATAGCTTCAAGATTGTTGCTGTAAATGATGGGGGTAAAAGCTTTCCCTCAGAGATTCTATCGGTATGTAGATTAAATAACACTTCGGATGAAGTGCTTATAGTTAATGGATTCACCCGATTGTCGGCCCCCTTCAGCTTCACAACTTCCGAAGATAGTATAGCAGGGTTTATGGGGAGCGTAGACAATGGTGTTCCTTATATAGCAGATCATCACTTTATTGGGCAGATGCATGAATTCAGGAGGGAAATACCCTGGATGGATGATGACGCATCGGGCTTTGGAGATAGCAACGCCAATTACGAAACAACTGCAATTGCAGGGAACACTTTCGATTATCCCTACCTACACGGCTTAGCTTTCGCAGAAGCGGGCTACTCTTTCATCTCCACTTCTGCAAGTGCGGTTGATAATGGTTACGTGAACCTTACTGATTACGCAATTGTGGATTGGATACTAGGTAAACAAAGAGAAGGGGTTGTTGCACGAGGGGCTAATCCACCTAAATATAAAACATTTTCAAACGAAGCAATGCGGGCAATAACCGAGTTTTGTCATCAAGGAGGGAATATTCTTGTGAGTGGTGCCTTTGTAGGCACTGATTTATGGGACAACCCCTTAGCCAATGAAGAAGACAGAAAATGGGCAATGGAAACTCTTAAATACCGTTGGCGAAACAATAATGGGGCGGTAACCGGGCAAATAAAGGCAGTGCCTTCTCCTTTTCCTGCTATTAATGGAAAATATTATTATTACAACACGCTTAATAGCGAGAGTTACGTGGTGGAAAACCCCGATGCCATTGAACCGGCCGAAGAGGGTGCATTTACAATTTTGCGGTACTCTGAAAATAACCTAAGTGCGGGAGTTCTATACCGGGGGGAGCAGTATAAAACATGTATACTGGGCTTTCCTGTAGAAGCTATACGTGGACAGGATAACCGTAACAAGCTTATTAAACAAATTACCGACGTGTTCAAATAATATTGTCACATTAGAATTTTTTAATTCAAAAACAATGGTGAAATTTGAAGTAGTCAACTAAACAAACTCATAATAGATAATTTAAACATACAAAATAATGAAAAAAATAAACGCTTTTATTCTTTATACCGAACCTGATCAGACATTAAAAACGGTGAATGAACTCAAGCAATCGAATCTAATCCATCAGGTTTACCTGTTAGCACCGAAAAGTCAAAGCGGTATACGCAATAGTAACATTGAAGAGTGTGAAATCATAGAAATAGATGGCATAGAAAATAGCCAAACTGTTAGATTAATAGCAAACAAATCTGTAGGTGACTACACGCTTATTTACATTAAACCCACCATGCTTAAACTGGGTTACTTCGCACTAGAGAGAATGGTTGGTATAGCGGAAGATACTCATGCAGGGATGGTGTATGCCGACTACTACACCGTAATTAACGACGAGAAGAAAAACCATCCCGTGATCGATTATCAGGAAGGAAGTCTTAGGGACGATTTCAACTTCGGGTCGCTCCTACTCTATAATTCTAAGGCTTTGAAGGAGGCAGTTATCGAAAGTGACAAGCCCTACATGTTTGCAGCACTATATGACCTGCGACTTAAGGTGTCTCAGAAACATCCGCTGGTTAGAATTAATGAATACTTATATACTGAGATTGAAGAGGATACACGAGCTTCTGGCGAAAAGATATTCGACTACGTGGATCCTAAAAATCGTCAGGTTCAGATTGAGATGGAGCATGCTTGCACACAACACCTTCTGAAAATAGGTGCTTATTTGGAACCTGTAACCAGAGAAATTGAATTTGACCGATCATCATTCGTAAACGAGGCATCGGTTATTATTCCCGTTCGAAATCGTATCAAAACCATCAGGGACGCAATTAACTCAGTATTGATGCAAAAAACCAGTTTTCCTTTTAACCTGATTGTGGTGGATAACCACTCCACAGATGGCACAACGGAAGCTATTGCTGAGATCAAGGACAGTAGACTCATACACCTAATCCCTAATAGAGACGACCTTGGAATTGGTGGATGCTGGAATATGGGAGTGCATCACCCCGATTGCGGTATGTTTGCAGTTCAGCTTGATAGTGACGATGTTTATAGTGGTAGCGATACGCTGCATAAGATTGTGAATGCTTTTCACGAGCAGAACTGCGCCATGGTGGTGGGTACATACCAGATGACTAATTTTGAAATGCAAGAAATACCACCCGGTATTATCGACCATAAAGAATGGACTCCTGAGAATGGACACAACAACGCGCTGCGTATTAATGGTTTGGGTGCACCTCGTGCTTTCTATACACCAGTTTTACGTGATATAAAAATACCCAACACCAGCTATGGTGAAGATTATGCTGTGGGGCTCAATATATCTCGTCGCTACCGAATAGGCCGTTTGTACGATGTTGTCTATCTTTGTCGCCGTTGGGAAGGCAACAGTGATGCGTCACTTGATATAATGAAGATGAATGCACACAACCTCTATAAAGACCGAATTAGGACATGGGAGGTGCAAGCGAGAAAGCAGCTGAAAATTCAAAAAGTAAAGTAAAATGGGCAAAATGAACAAACCAGATATTCTTACAGGTAAAAATAAATATTCCACAACGGATAAACCTGTTTTTAGAAAATTAGGTAAACTGCAACTTGTATCAGCCTTTATTATATGTGGTTTAATTATCTCACTACACTCTTCTGCGCAGACAATTCGTGTAAAAACGGGAATTGAAGTATTGAAAGAGAGTAACTTCAAAATACTGCAAGGAAAGCGTGTAGGCCTTATCACTAACCCCACAGGGGTTGATAACAACTTGAAATCTACCATAGATATTTTGCACGAGGCGTCGGGGGTACAGCTTGTGGCATTGTACGGACCTGAGCATGGTGTGCGTGGTGATGTGTATGCGGGCGACAAGATATCGGACTTCCGAGATACTAACACGGGCGTTCCTGTTTTCTCACTTTATGGTGCTACACGCAAGCCTACCACTGAAATGCTACAAGGGGTGGACGTGTTAGTGTATGATATTCAGGATATTGGATGTCGTTCTTATACCTATATCTCAACCATGTATCTAGCTATGCAGGCAGCGGCAGAAAATGATATCGAATTTGTCGTGCTGGACAGACCTAACCCGTTAGGGGGACTGAAAGTGGAGGGAAATCTGGTGGAAGAGGGTTTTTTCTCTTTCGTTAGCCAACTTAAGATACCATATGTGTACGGTCTTACTTGTGGTGAACTGGCAGATATGATAATTGGAGAACGAATGATTCCCAAACCCTGTAAGCTGACAGTGGTGAAAATGAAAAAATGGCGCAGGAAGATGAATTTTGAGGATACAGCCCTACCATGGGTACCAACTTCACCTCATATTCCATTTGCTCATTCTGCTTATTTCTACCCCGTATCGGGTATTCTTGGTGAGTTAGGCTATATGTCCATTGGAGTGGGATATACACTTCCCTTTGAGATGATTGCTGCAGAATGGATAATGGCCGAAGATTTCTCTGCTGCTCTGAATGCAAAACAATTACCTGGGATTACATTCCGTCCAATCCACCTTAAACCGTACTATTCGGTAGGTCAGGGAAAGAATCTTCAGGGGGTACAAATTTACCTTACTGATTTCCAAAAGGCGCAACTGTCGGAAATCCAGTTCCACGTTATGGAAGTTGCCGCTCAACTTTATCCCGACAAGAAGGTATTCGATCACGCTCCTGAGGATCGGTTTGATATGTTCAATAAGGTATCGGGCAGCGACTTTATTAAACGAGAATTCTCTAAAAACTATAGTTTTGCAGATATTCAAAATTACTGGAGGAAAGATGTAGAATCATTTAGAAAATTATCGAAGAAATATTACCTTTACAAATAATTTTTATAAAGCCAATTATTTATTTTGAATCCAACGCTAACAGTCTAATACAAATATATTTGGAAATGAATAAAATCGCAACATCACAACATAACAACCGCTTACTATCACTTGACATTCTAAGGGGAATAACCATTGCGGGAATGATTATGGTAAACAACCCAGGGTCTTGGAGCTATGTATACACACCTCTTGGTCATGCGCAATGGCATGGACTTACTCCAACTGACTTAGTGTTTCCATTCTTTATGTTTATAATGGGAGTCTCCACTTTTATGTCATTAAGGAAATTCAACTTCGAGCCCTCAAAAGCTGCCGTATGGAAGATAGTACGACGCACCATCTTAATCTTTGTAATTGGCTTGGCACTAGGTTGGTTTGGTATGTTTACTAGTAGCCTAAGCCAGGGGGAATCGATACTGGTGGCTGCTAACCATTTCGATACACTTCGTATTCTGGGAGTACTACAACGTCTTGCTCTAGCATATGGTTTCGCAGCGTTACTTGCATTGATAGTGAAAATCAAGTATATCCCATGGGTAATTGGGATACTTCTGGTTGGTTACCATTTACTCTTAAAAATAGGGGATGGATATGAAATGATGGAGCAGAATATTATTGCTGTAGTAGATAAAGCTATATGGGGAGTAGAACATATGTATAAGGATTGGACGCCATCGGGAGAGCGTATCGCTTTTGATCCCGAAGGGTTGCTTAGCGCTATACCCTCTATTGGCCATGTATTGATAGGGTTCCTTTTTGGTAAGCTGATTATTGAAAATAAAGATAATCACACGCGGGTAGAAAAGCTTATGATTTGGGGAACTATCCTCGCTTTCTCTGGGTTATTATTGCAATATGGGAGTCCTATTAACAAGAAAATATGGAGTCCTACCTTTGTTCTTGTCACTACAGGTTTTGCAGCCCAACTACTTGGATTGCTTATTTGGATTATAGATATTCATAAAAAAGAGCGATGGAGCCGTTTTTTCCACTCTTTTGGAGTGAATCCTCTGATTGTGTATATCTTCGCGGGGGTGTTGGCGAACCTGTTTTCAAGCATCAGATTTAACTGGCAAGGTGAAATTATCTCCATAAAAGGATTTACCTACGAGGTGCTCCTACGTCCATGGGCTGGCGACTATTTAGGCTCGCTCTTATACGCATTACTTTTTGTTACTATCTGTTGGCTGTTTGGATATATACTCTACAAGCGAAATATTTATATAAAACTTTAGAAAACAGAACCTTTATATGTATCAATCAAAAGAAAATGTAATTCTTATTGTAGATAGTGGTGCAACCAAAGCCGACTGGTGCTTGGTGAGTGATAAAGAAATCACTCATAAATTCAAAAGCAACGGAATTAGTCCAGTTTTCCAGACTAAGGAGGATATGGAGTATGAGATCAGAGAAAATATACTGCCTCTACTTAAAGAAGTATCTATTAAGGCTATTTATTTCTACGGTTCTGGATGTACCCCTGAAAACACACCAATAGTGAAAGAGGCGCTATATGCATCATTTCCATTAGAAACTATTGAGGTCTATAGCGATTTGATAGCAGCAGCTCATGCTTTATGTGGACGCCAAGCAGGAATTGCCTGCATATTAGGTACAGGCAGCAACTCATGCGAATGGGACGGCGCTAAAGTGATAAAACAGGTCTCTCCTCTCGGCTTTATATTAGGCGATGAAGGTAGTGGGGCTTCGTTAGGGAAGCAGTTAATAAGCGATGCCCTAAAGGGACAGCTAACTGAAGGTTTGAAAGAGACATTGCTCCATGAATATAAGCTAACCTCTGCACTCGTTATTGAGAAGGTATACAGACTACAATTTCCCAGTCGTTTCCTTGCTAGCCTATCACCATTTATACTAAAGCATATTGACGACCCCACGATTAGTCGCCTTGTGCACAAAAGTTTTTCTGATTTCTTCGAAAGAAACGTTATGCAGTACGACTTTGAAAATAATAAAGTTAATTTTGTGGGATCAATCGCCTGGCACTATTCGTCACTTATAAAGGAGGTTGCGTTGAAAAAAGGAATTGAAATTGGCAACATAATTCAATCACCTATGGAGGGATTAATAACTTATTACAACTCATAATATGTACATCTGCATTTAATACTTCATAGTTAAAACATCAAATCAATTTTCAAATTTGTAAATCAATACATTAATTATGAGTTTTATTAAAATTACCGAACAGTCGTCACTATATGATGATCTAGATAAAAAATCAGTCTTCGATATCCTCACCGAGATCAATAAGGAGGATCAAAAAGTAGCCGTTGCCGTACAAAAGACTATTCCCCAAATCGAAAAACTAGTAACGGGAATTGTGGAGCGAATGCTACGAGGGGGCCGACTCTTCTACGTAGGAGCAGGAACAAGTGGCCGACTTGGCGTGCTTGATGCTTCCGAGATTCCGCCCACTTTTGGGATGCCTGACACATACGTCATCGGTTTAATAGCAGGGGGGGATATGGCCTTACGGAACCCAGTGGAAGCAGCTGAAGATAATTTGGAAAAAGGATGGGAAGATCTCATGGTTTATAAGATAAATCAAAACGATATACTAGTGGGCATTGCTGCTTCGGGAACCACGCCCTACGTGATTGGTGCACTACGCAACGCACGAGAAAGAGGAATCCTCACCGCATCCATTTGCTGTAATCCCAATTCACCAGTGGCAATGGAAGCAGAAATAAAAATAGAACCTATTGTTGGACCGGAATACGTAACTGGAAGTACCCGTATGAAAGCAGGTACAGCTCAAAAACTGGTACTTAATATGATTACAACCAGCACCATGATTAAACTGGGCAGGGTAAAAGGCAACCGCATGGTTAATATGCAACTCACAAACCAGAAGCTAGTGGACAGGGGTACTCGTATGATTGTGGAAGAATTGGGTTTATCATATGAACAGGCAAAGAACCTGTTATTGCTAAACGGCTCGGTTAAAAATGCTATCGAAAGTTACAATAAATTGATTTGACATATGATTGCTTTCTGATTAATAGTTTTTAAATGAAAAACATATATCTTTGCTTCTAGAACTATCTATATTCATAAACAACTTTTTCTATGAAGAAATTTATCCTTGTCATATTATTAGCAACTTTGTTAACACCATACCAGCTACATGCTCAGCTTGAGGAGAAGGGTGGCGAGTTTTCAATAGACATTAATCTTCGTCCTCGATTAGAGTATCGTAATGGTTACAACCAACCTCGTTTGGAATCAGATAAACCTTCGGCGTTTATTTCAAATCGTGCCCGTTTAGGTCTTAATTTTGATAATGGTTTCCTATCTGCACGTATGGCAGCACAAGATATTTCATTATGGGGACAGAAGCCTCAGAATGACAATGAAGGTAACAGATTTACTTTGAATGAAGCTTGGGCACAAATTACATACAATGAGTTTTTTGCAAAAGTAGGTAGACAATCACTAAATTATGATGATGGCAGAATTTTATCGGTATCAAATTGGACTCCTACAGGAATATGGCACGATGCTCTTAAGCTAGGTTTTGAAAACGAACTAAACACTCTACATTTAATATTGGCTTATAATCAATCGAGAGAAGTCACAAACTCTGGTACATACTATTTTCCTATAGGACAGCCTTATCAGAATATGCAAACGATATGGTATCAGTACCATAATCAAGCAGGCTTTAGTGCATCAGCGCTTTTTATAAATCTTGGATTTGAAACTGGCGATCCTACTGCCGACGCTCTAATTTCGGATAAAGAGTACTTACAAACTATGGGTACAAATATTGGATATAAAAACAACCTTTGGAATATAATGGGTACTGCTTACTACCAAATGGGTAAGAATGCTAACAAACAAGACGTCAGTGCTTATATGCTTGCTCTTCGTGGAGGTTATAAAATAGACCCAATTTTATCTGTATATGGTGGAACAGAGTTTCATCCTGGACAGGATCCCGACTCGGATACTAAGTCATATATGGATTTACTCTACAGGTCAAATCATTCATTTATGGGTGCAATGGACTACTTCAGAGGGAATGATTACTATGGTGTTTTCCACAAATACTTAGGATTAAAATGGAATGCTACCAAAAAACTTGAATTAGATTTAAGTTATCATCATTTCAATTCTGATAAATATATTGAAGTTGCTAAAAATAATAAAAAGAATTTAAGCTCAGAAATAGATTTCAAATTCACCTACCCCATTCGAAAATACATTGTATTTGAAGGAGGTTACTCATTTATGCTAGCTACAGATGCTATGCCTATAGCAAAAGGCAGACCTGGAAGCCCAGACTCATGGCAGGATTGGGCATATATAAGTCTTACTATTAATCCGACTATCTTCAGGGGAAAATTTTAGATTTACTCAACTTATACTTTAACTCTCTATTATACTTTAACTCTCTATTAAAAATAAGTGATTCCATAATTCAAAAGAGATATTATGGAGTCACTTATTTTGGAGCTCTTTAAATCATAATTTCCCTAATATTTTATCCATTATATAATTAGTTCTAATTGCAGTTGCTCCTGTACTAACAGGAATTTCTCCTATACTAAAAGGGGCTTCTCCATTATCATTCAGGTAATTTACAATACTTTGAATTAAATAGAATTGTATATTCTCAGGATTTTCTAATAAGAACTCTTGCTTATCGTTTGAAGTCTCTAGTTCAATTGGAGAAAAATTAAAGGTAGAGAAAGTCAGTTTACCTTTTGTCCCAACAATAGTGATTTGGTCTAAGCGTGTATCTTTTGGAGCTACGAAAGTCCAGCTTCCGCTACCAATCACTCCATTCTTAAAACGAAATGTAGCAGACACAGTATCTTCCACTTCATATAAACCAGCAGTGTTATGAGTGAATCCATAAACGTCTTCAATTTTACCAAAAATAAAATCTAAAAGATCTAATTGATGCGAAGCTAAGTCATAAAAATATCCTGCACCTGCAATTTCTTTTTTAACTCTCCAAGGCAAATTATCTCTATAGTAATCTGTTACATAAGGAGGTATAGCAAAACTTATTTGTACTGTTGAAATATCACCTAACTTGCCATCATCTATAAGTTGTTTCACTTTTAAAAAATATGGTAATGTGCGACGATAATATGCAACAAAACATGGAATACCTGTCTCTTCAGATACTTTATTTATCTCTACACATTCTTCATAGGATGCTGCCATAGGTTTCTCAATATAAACAGGTTTACCTGCCTTCATTGCAGCAATAGAATACTTATAATGTGAACCTGGAGGTGTGGCTATATAAACAGCATTTACATCATTATCATTAATTAAATCATTTGCGTTATCATACCATTTTTTAATACCATGACGAGCAGCATAATCCATTGCTTTTTCTTTATCACGACGCATTACTGCAACAATTTCTGATCCATCAACTTTATTAAAGGCTGGTCCACTTTTCTTTTCTGTTACCGACCCACAACCAATAAATCCCCATCGTATCATAAATACTTATTTTTATTCTTCTCAACTAATTCCTTTTTAGTTCTTGCATATGAAACATATCCTAAAAGTGCAAATACTATAAATGCAAGTAAAATGTATATTAAAACAGAAGAGGTACTGTCCATCTGACCATAAGAGTGCATTCCACTAAAGAAATAATTTACACCTAAATATGTCATCAAAACAGCAGAAAATGCAAAAACAGAAAGAAGATTAAATAGCCAACTGCTATTCCAATTCTTTACAAGATGAATATGAGTTACAATTGAATATATTACGACAGTAATTAGTGCCCAAGTTTCTTTTGGATCCCAACCCCAGTATCTGCCCCACGATTCATTGGCCCAAACTGCACCTAAAAATGTTCCTATTGTCATAAGTGCAAGTCCAATCAACATTGACATATTATTTATTAAAGTCAACTCTTTAATTCTATATGCTAATAATGTACTTTTTTTTGCAAATGCAATTGCGGAAAGATTTGTAATTCCAATTAAGAAGCTAATTCCAAAAAAACCATATGCAGCAACAATAACTGCAACATGAAACATCAGCCAAGGCGACTTAAGCACTGGAACTAGGGTATTAATTTGAGGATCCATCCAATTGAGACTCGAAACAAAAAGAATTACTCCCCCAAATAATGTGGCAAGTGCAAGTGTAATTATACTTTTTCTTCCAAAAACAAAACCAGCCAAAACGGTAGCCCAAGCTACATAAACCATTGTTTCATATGAGTTACTCCATGGGGCGTATCCTGAAATATACCAACGCATTCCCATTCCTGTCATATGATATATAAAAGAAACTATTATTCCTATAATCAAAAATATGGATACATACCTAATCCATTTGTGCTCACGGAACAACTGAATAAAAGAAAATACTAAAAGCAGCCCACCAAATATAAAATAACCAAGTTTATTGCTGTTAAATATATTCAACTGGTTATATATAAGCTCTGCTTTTAACTTATTTGTATTTATTAGATTTGACCTATCATTTTCTATTTGATATCTTGTAATTGTATTCAATGCTTCATCAGCCTTTTCCCAATCATCGCTTTTCAATGCACTATTAACCTCTGTCAAATAGTTATTAAACAATTGCAAGCTATCTTCATTAGGTGGCAGCCACGAATGGGTATCATCTGTCGGGTCTGGAAAAATACCAGGTATAGAATGAGAAATAAGCATGTAAAAAATATTAATCTGCTCATCAAGTTTAATCAAATCTTTATCAGCAGCAGTTCGCTCACCATTAGGCTTGTGATATATCTCTTGCAACTGTGGCAATAATCTATAATTTCCTTGATTATCAAAATAGCTGTGATATGATACATATTCATCATTTACAGCAATAAATGGAATGTGCATCCACATTTGAGGCGTGGCAAGCACACTCAGCATAAATTGATCTGAATTAAGATTATAGATTGTAGTTTCTTTATGTAACTTGCGTAGAATCTCAGATGAAAAAGTATTCATAGGCATTACCCTACCTCTAAATTGTATCGACAATGCACCAAATCGTTCGGCATGAATTTGATTAATCTTACTCTGTTCTACAGATACATTTATTGAGTTATCTTGTCCAATACCTTTAATAGGCATTATTAGAAATAATAGTAATACCGTAATTAACTTTGATGCTTCTCTAACTTCTTTCAAATCTCTGCCTAATTTACGAAATCTGGAATTGGGTATAAAAAACATAAAAAGAAATCCTACTAATAATAATGTGTAACCTAAATATGTAATTGTACGACCAGCAATATCTCTGTTGACTGATAAAATTGTTCCCAACTCATCTTGGTCATAAGATGCCTGAAAGAAACGATATCCTTTCATATCAAGTACATTATTCATATATATAGAAGCTTCTATAACTTTGTCATCCACGTGGACTAAAAGATCGCTTTCGTAGGAAGAGGGGCTTTGAGATCCCGGATATCTATTCAATCGAAAATCGACTAACTCAAGCTCAAACGGCAACATTTCAGTTTTCATGCCTTTGGAAGTGTGCATTACCATCGTATTGGATTTTTCTCCTTAACGAATATGTACCTGACCCTCTTTACCAAACAAAAAGGTTGTAAGTGCTCCACCTAATATTACAATAAGCGATATGTGTATTACAATTAATGCCCATTTTCTTTTTGCAATATACCTACTGTTAAAAAGAATAAGTATGAAATTAACCACTAACAGTAACTGCAGAAAAATAAAAATGGGGGAATAGTAAATTAGCATCTTTGCAGCTTCTGTGCCTATCTTACTCTCAACGAAGGTAGCCGATGCTAGTCCAACTGCATAGATTAACATCAATATAATAGAACCTCTATAAGAGGCTAAGAAATTAAAAAATCGTTCCATTTACAAAAAATAAAATATTATTTGGCACAAAGATATAGAAAAATGGGTAAGAGTAGCTTATAAAAAAGTCATCTTACCCATTTAAAATATTATAGAGAAACAGAATCTTTAAAAGACTCTACATAACGATCATAAAGAAGAATTTATTAAGCTTCTTCCCATTGCTTACGTAAAAGCTCTAAAGCTGCTGGCACCACCACTTCACGATCGCCCTGACTGCCACACTCAAAACTCACATACTTATCATATCCAAGTTCCTTTAAGGCCCTAAAACCATCTACATAGTTATCTGCTACACCATCTTCGCCAGGCATGCTGCGACGCTTTCTACTTGCCATGTGTACATGCTGCAAGTGTTTTCCTGCCGAAATAAAGGCTGCATAATCAGATGTCTCCTCCCGAGTCATATGCCAGAAATCACCCAAGAGTGTAACTCCTGGATTGTTGATATCACGGCATATAGAAGCTGCATCAGCTACTTGACGAAGATAAAAAGCTTCTCCTCTATTCAGAGGCTCTAAAATAACAGTAGTGCCATGCTGTTGAGCTAAAGTTCCCAATTCATCAAATTGCTCACACAAGAAGTCTCGTGTCTCTTGCGTATGAGGCATAACCGGAACCTGATGATTAAATGCAGGTACAATTATAACTCCTGTTGACTCTACTTCACCTGCAGCAATAATTAGTTGAGTCATACTGTCAATACATTGTTTGCGAATATCTGGATCAGTAGAAAGTATAAATCCATCAAAGCCTGCACATACAGCACTCATTTTTATGTTTCTGCCCTTTAGTGCTTCAATATATTCATTTTTTCTTTCCAGGAGAGGCTTACCATGTGGTTCAAAACCAACCACTCCATGCTCTTCCATGAAGTTGAATTTCTCATTGATATTGGCACCAGGTGCTGTACTTTCCTGAAATGAAATATTCAGTTTAACGTCTTTAGAGGAACTATTATCTTTTGATCCAGCTGATGCAAAAGAATTGCATCCACCTATTACAATAGCAGCTGAACCCGCTATCGATGATTTAAGAAAATTTCTTCTATCAAATTTCATAATATGTTATCTTTGACCTGACCCAGGTACTGGAGTAGTAAATCCTGACATATCCATCTTTCCGATGTTAAGATCTGCCGGTGTATAATCTAGTGGTGAAGCTGTCATTGCATCCCATGTAGTCTCTTGACCTGTGTATGATGACTCTCTTCCCATTATTGCTGCTAGGTTAGAAACTGCAGTTTCAGAAGCCTGTTCAATTGGCTTATTAGAGCGTATGCAGTTTACCATATTCACATGTTCGAGTGTATATGGGTCGGTCTGTTTGAAGTTGGCCTTTTCTGCATCATGATCATATTCCCATACAACATTTCCTGCAAGATCTTTTATTACATGACCACCATTTGATGACCA
>JAAZCL010000117.1 GCA_012513315.1 Bacteroidales bacterium
CAGGAGATGCTGAAATCTGTTGTGGTTAATGGTACTGCTAAAGTAGTGGGATCAGATTACTTTGATATTGCAGGAAAAACAGGAACTGCGATGATAGCAGGCGGAGGTGGTTATTCTGGATATTATGTTTCGTTTTGTGGCTATTTTCCTGCAGACGAGCCTATGTACACAATATTTGTGGGGCTTCGAAAACCAAAAGGAGTGCCTTCTGGTGGTGGTATGGCAGGCATGGTATTTAAAAATATAGCAGAGCAAACGTATCTAAGGAAAGTTCAACTTTCTGTTGATGATTGCAGGATTGATTCTACATTAAATAAAGAGCCAGAAATAAAAAATGGTAACACAAAAAAGAGTCTTAAGCTCTTGTCATCATTGAATTTAAAAGTTGATGAGCCTCATGAGGACTATGAATGGGTAAAGGTTAATTTAGATAGTATTGAATATAAACCAGTGCCTATTGAAATAAACGCAACTCTTATCCCTGATGTAATAGGTATGGGTGCTAGAGATGCTTTATATTTGCTCGAAAAGTCGGGCTTAAAAGTTAATTTAAATGGATCTGGAAAAGTTGTAGCTCAGTCTCTTCGTCCCGGACAGAGATTAGTTAAGGGGTCTACAGTTTCTGTTACATTACGATAAGGAATTAGATTATGAAGTTAAGTAAACTATTAGAGAAGTGTAAGGTAATCAGCATTAAAGGTGATGAGGATGTAGAGGTTTTGTCCATTACATCTGATTCTAGAAGTGTTGATAAAGGCTCTCTTTTCATTGCCGTAGAAGGAATTTTTACAGATGGTCACTCTTACTTAGGTAAAGCAATAGAGCAGGATGTAGCAGTTGTAGTTAATGATAAACCTTTAATTGATGAGTACTTTTCGCGAGTAACTTACGTTCAGGTAGAAAATAGTGCTGATGCTTTAGCACAGATTGCATCTGAATGGTATGGTAACCCGTCAAGTGAGTTAAAGTTAGTGGGTGTAACAGGCACTAATGGTAAAACGACTATAGCCACTCTTTTATATAATACCTTCAGAATGCTTGGCTTTCCTGCAGGTTTGATCTCTACTGTGGGTAATTATGTAGATGATGATTTTTTTGCAACAACTCATACTACTCCCGATTCAATAACAATTAACAGTTATCTTCGTAAGATGGTGGATGCTGGTTGTGAATACGCTTTTATGGAGGTGAGTTCACACGCTATTCACCAAAAAAGAGTGGGCTGTTTGAAATTTGTTGGAGGGGTGTTTACTAATCTTACTCAAGATCATCTCGACTATCATAAAAACATGCTTGATTATCGGGATGTTAAAAAATCATTTTTCGATATTCTGCCATCAGATGCATTTGCATTAACTAATTCAGATGATAGAAATGGAGCGGTGATGCTTCAAAATACAAAAGCAAAAAAGTATAGCTACTCGCTGAAAGGAATGGCAGATTTTAAAGCACGTGTTTTCGAGAAGCATTTTGATGGAAGTGATATAGAAATTAACGGTAAAGAGTTAACTGTGCTTTTTGTGGGACTTTTTAATGTATATAATCTTCTTGCTGTATATGGCACTGGAGTGTTATTAGGCCTAAATGAAGATGAGCTTTTAAGAACACTCTCTATGCTTAAACCTGTAGCAGGCAGATTTCAGACAATTAGATCTCCAAAAAACATTACTGCTATAATAGATTATGCTCATACACCAGATGCATTGTCTAATGTGCTAAGTGCTGTTGATGAGGTCCTTGGAGATAAAGGCAAGCTAATTACAGTAGTTGGATGTGGTGGTAATAGAGAC
>JAAZCL010000118.1 GCA_012513315.1 Bacteroidales bacterium
ATAATAGTGGCTGTATCTTAGTGGAATCTTCTGAAATTTAACCGATACCTACAATCAATTATATTATCTTTGCAATAAGATGGCAAAAGATATATCACTGCGTAACGTAAATGTAACACGCTATATAGTACCTCTTCGAGAGGGGGGCTCTTTACCTGCTTTGGCTGAAGCCAATGATGGCTTTAAATATGTACTTAAGTTTCGTGGTGCAGGGCATGGTACTAAGATGCTGATATCTGAACTTATAGGTGGTAAGATAGCTTCGTCACTTGGACTTAATATTCCTGAGCTTGTGTTTGCATGGCTTGACGAGGACTTTGGACGTAGTGAGGGGGATGAAGAGATTCAAGATCTTTTGAAAGGTAGTATAGGGCAAAACCTGGGACTTCACTTTCTCTCAGGGGCAATGGCATATGATCCTATGGTGGAAATTGATCCAATGCTTGCATCTAAAATTGTTTGGCTTGATGCTTTTATAACCAATGTAGACCGCACTTTTAACAACTGCCACCTCCTTTGGTGGAAGCAGGAACTATGGATAATTGATAATGGAGCATCTTTCTACTTCCACCACTCTTGGAAAGATTTTAAGAAACATTCTTTAAATCCTTTTACTTACATCAAAGATCATATTTTATTGTCGCAGGCAACTATGCTTGATGAGGCAGACAGGTTTGCACATGATACTTTGAATGATGACCTCTTTAGTGATATAGTAAATCTTATTCCGGATAATTGGGTGATGTGGAACCACACGGAAGACACTCCCGATCAGATAAGAGAAATATATTTCAATTTTCTCAAAAATAGATTTCAGCATTCAGATAACTTCTTAAATTGTGCAAAAGATGCAAGAGGATAAACTATATCATTATGCTGTGATACGACTTGTTCCTAAGGTTGAAAGGGGGGAGTTTATCAATATCGGATTGATTCTATTCTCTAAAAGCGAACAGTTCATTCGACTTAAGTATCATCTCTGCAAAGAGAAGTTCAGACTAATGTGTACCGACATCGAGTATGAAGAAGTAATAAGTAGCCTTGAGACATTTAAACAGATTGCTGAAGGGAATCATGATTTCGGCCCGATTGCCGAAATGGATATACCTGAGCGATTTAGATGGCTTGCTGCCGTTCGCAGCTCAATAATTCAAACATCACCAACACATTTAGGAAAGGCAAATAATCTTGAGGAAACTTTTGAGCGCCTTTTCAACGAGCTTGTTATTTAAAAACTCAATTTGCTTGAAGTTATCTAATAGTTTGTGCATAAACCATATTAATCTCTACTGAAATTCAATTCTTGTAATGGCTCAACGCCTATACCGGGCTTTTCAGATGCAATTATCTTTCCTTGTTGAAGAGTAGCTCCGCTAAAACAATCATTTGCAATCAATAATGCTCCATCAAGATCAGCAAAATCCATACCTGAGTATATTTGAGAGGCAGCTGAAATAGCACATGAAGTTTCGGTCATACATCCCATCATCACCTTCATACCTAAAGACTTTGCAAGCTTACGCATCTTCCATGCCTCGTGCATTCCAGTGCATTTCATCAACTTAATATTGATGCCTGAGAAAACACCCTTTAACCTATTGATATCTTCTAATCTTTGAATGGACTCATCTGCAAAAATAGGCAAAGGACTTTCTTCAGTAAGTAAAGCAATATTATCGAAATCATTTTTTGGCATTGGTTGCTCAACCATCACAACTCCCTGCTCTTTTAACCAATGTATCATCTCAATGGCCTCGTGCCTGTCTTTCCAACCTTGATTAGCATCTACTGCCAACGGAAGAGTTGTAACAGACCTAATTGCTCTGATCATACGTTTATCATCTGGCCCTCCTACTTTTACTTTAAGAATATTGTAGTTGTCCATTACTTCACGGGTTTTTTCTCTAACTACTTCATCTGTATCAATTCCAATTGTGAAAGTAGTGTCGGGCGCATCATATTTATTTAATCCATGTATTTTGTACCAGGGAGAACCAATTATCTTACCAGCCAAATCGTGCAATGCTATATCTACAGAAGCTTTAGCTGCGGTATTATTTAATGCCAATGAGTCTATATAGTTAACAATCTCTTCTATTTGTGTTGGATTGGTGAAACCAAACAGATCTACTTTCTTTAGAAAACTAATTACAGATTCTTGAGTTTCGCCCAGATAGGGAGGCAACGATGCTTCACCGTATCCCACAAGCCCGTCATACTCAATTTTAGTAAGCACTACAGGTGTAGTTGTTCTTGAGAATCCTGAAATAGTAAATGTATGTTTTAGCTGTAAGTTATATGAGGTCCAGGATAATTTCATTTTAGCTGTTTTCTGATATTTATTTAAAATAGAGGGAGTAATGTTGCTATCAAATATTTTATAGTCGCCATTTCTTGCCAAAGAGGGTAATGTAATAGCAGCAGTAGCAGCTACTAAAGAAGATTTTAAAAATTGGCGACGACTTTTATTCATTTTGATATTATATCGACATTTATTGGTTTATTGTTTTCAATGTATCTTTTAGAACGTAAATACCGATCAGCATTAAATTTGTCATATAATGCATCAGATGGGTTTAAACTGTTTATACGCACATTGTCTGAAGCATGGATATAATGATTGTCACCTAAATAAATTCCAACATGAACCACTCTTTCATCGTTAGATTTATTACTTTCAGAATTTCCTTGTTCATTTGTAGCTTTTGGGCCTTTGGTGCCAAAGAAGATTAAATCTCCTGGTTTAAGTTTACCAAAATCTCCATTTGAATCAATTAACAAGCCTTTATTCACCTGTTGTGAGGCATCACGAGGCAAATTAATATCATGCATATAATAAACTATTTTTGTAAACCCACTACAATCAAGGCCTTTGGAGGATGTTCCACCCCATAAATATGGTATCCCTTTAAATTGCAATGCACTTTTTGTAACACTTTCACCCGAAAGATCAATATTTTTAAACCAATCTTCATGTGTTAAAGCATCTGATTTCAATATAAAAGCAATACGACCATCAGGATAAACCACTTCATAGAATTTCTCATTTTCGGATTGTAAAGCTAATATATTGCCTATTACTAAATCTGAAACAGGATTTGATGTTTCATCTGGCATCTCATATGACGTTGTATAAACTGAAATAACAATAATCTTTCGCTGTTCGTTGTAACTCAGTATTTCTGCTTTACTTAGTGGCCTCACGGAGCCGTTTATCCATCCTATATACTTATCAGGAGTTTGTATTCGTCGCCAACCATTATACTCCTCAAGTATCTTAACCTTAACACCAAGAAGTGTTTGTGTTATCATTTCGGAATTATAGCGAGGAGCATATCGAATTGTACCAACTGAATTGTATACTATACCTTCTGTTTTTTCGCCAAGTTCCACATCAGGCAGCAAACGAATAGAATCAATAATCGCCGGATAATTTACTTTTAATGTTCTTATTAGTTCGTCATATGCATCTTTACTTGTAGTAACTCCTTTAACTATTGATGTATCACCTTTTTGATGAATATCAATTTGGAAAACCTCTACTCTTCTATCAGGGGCATATTTATTTTGAATTTCCCTGATGATATGCTTAACATCACTCTCCTGAGCCATAAAATATTGTATTGAAAAAATCCATAAAAAGAAGATGACATAATATCTGTTCATACTCTCCCTATTTTATAATGAAAGCGAAATATACAACTATTCTAGAATATTATTTATATAATTATACAAAATTGGCATGCTCCTTTGCAAAACACATAAAATCATTATCTTTGTCTCAATAGTATAGATTAAAAAACATATTATGAGATACTTACTATACATGATTCTGATGTGTTGTTTAAGCTTAACAACATGTTCCAATAAATCGGAGAACAAAACTTCTAAAAGAATTAAAACGATGTCTATAGATAGTCCTAAAGAAAAATCAGAGGCGATTAAACTTGCAAAACAACTTGAGCGAAAAGGTATTTCAGACAAACTTGTACTTGAAGCTATTGCATCTGTGCCAAGGCATGAGTTTGTCGATTCAGATCTAAGAGAATATGCTTATCTCGACCGTCCTCTTCCTATAGAAAGAAACCAAACAATATCGCAACCTTATACTGTTGCATATCAGTCGGAACTCCTAAAATTAAAACCCGGTGAGAAAGTACTGGAGATTGGTACCGGCAGTGGATATCAAGCGGCTATACTTTGTGAAATAGGGGCAGAAGTTTATAGTATAGAACGATATGAAGAACTTCACAATAGCTCAAAGAAAAAACTTAATTTACTGGGGTATTATCCAAACCTGTTTTATGGAGATGGATTTGAAGGGCTCCCAGAATATGCTCCATTCGACAAGATTCTAATTACTGCAGCACCTGAGAAAATCCCTGAAAAGTTATTACAGCAATTGAAAATTGGAGGGTGGATGGTAGTACCTGTTGGAGATAGAAGGGTTCAGAAAATGACAATAATTCGCCGTACTGGAGAAGACACATTCGAGGAGTCATTACATGGTGATTTTATATTTGTTCCAATGGAAAAGGGAACAGAAAAGTAGTTATTATACTATTTATCTGCTCCCTAGATATATGATTAAATTCTCTAAAAAAAATACTACAGACTACTCGCTCCCTTTGCTATAGTTGGGTGCCTCACGTGTAATCATTACACCATGAGGGTGACTTTCTGTATATCCTGCTGAAGTAATTCGTGTAAACTTAGCATCGTGCAATTGCTCAATACTTTCAGCTCCACAATAACCCATTCCGGAACGCAAACCACCAACCATCTGATAAATTACCTCGCTGAGTGTACCTTTAAAAGGAACTCTAGCTTCAATTCCTTCAGGAACTAGTTTTTTGATATCATCTTCTACATCTTGGAAGTATCTATCTTTAGACCCTCTTTGCATTGCTGAAAGAGAACCCATTCCACGATATCCTTTAAATTTTCTACCATTGAAAATGATTGTTTCACCTGGTGACTCTTCTGTACCAGCAAGCATAGATCCCATCATTACGGATGATCCTCCTGCAGCAAGGGCTTTTACAATATCGCCTGAATAACGTAATCCTCCATCGGCAATTATTGGAACACCTGTTCCTTTTAGAGCTCTGGCTACTTCATAAATTGCAGATAGTTGAGGAACTCCAACGCCCGCAATAATACGGGTTGTACAAATTGAGCCTGGACCAATACCAACTTTAATACCATCTGCACCAGCTTCTAAAAGAAACTTTGCAGCATCGTAGGTTGCAATATTCCCCACTACTACATCTATTTGAGGAAATGTCTTTTTTACTAGTTTAAGCATATCAGCTACTCCTTTAGAGTGCCCATGAGCTGTATCGATAACAATAGCGTCAACTCCTGCCTCAACTAGCGCTGTTGCTCTTTCTATTGAATCACCTGTCACACCAATTCCTGCTGCAACACGTAGCCTGCCCTGCTCATCTTTACAAGCAAAAGGTTTATCTTTTGCTTTAGTAATATCTTTATATGTGATAAGACCCACCAGCTTGTAGTTTGAATCTACAACGGGAAGCTTTTCAATTTTGTGTATTTGAAGAATTTCAGCAGCATCTTCAAGGTCGGTGGATATGCTAGTAGTAACTAGATTGTCTTTTGTCATGACCTCATTAATTTTCTTTTCCATAGCCTTTTCAAAACGAAGATCACGATTTGTTACAATACCAACCAGAATATCCTCTTCGTTTACAACGGGGATTCCGCCAATCTTGTATTCTGCCATAAGTGCAAGCGCATTGGCAACAGTTTTATCTGGAGTTATACTAATAGGATCTAAGATCATACCATTCTCGGCACGTTTAACAGCCTTCACCTGTTTTGCTTGTTCCTCAATGCTCATATTTTTATGAATAACTCCCATACCTCCCTCTCTTGCTATGGCGATAGCCATAACAGTTTCGGTTACAGTGTCCATGGCTGCAGAAACCATTGGAACGTTTAGAGTAATATTTCTTGAGAATTTAGTTACTAGGCTAACATCGCGAGGAAGTACCTGTGAATAGGCGGGAACTAGAAGAAGGTCGTCAAAAGTGAGTCCTTCCAAAACTATTTTGTTTGCAATAAATGACATAAGCTTTACCTTTAATTTTTTATTGCATGCAAAAGTAACTATTTTTTTGCGATTAAATAGTTTAGTTTGTGTTAAATAACATTGTGATATAGGTACTAATTGCATATTTTTGTATCTGAATTTATGAGCAAAGCACATTTTCTCTGGGTGGACGATGAGATTGATCTCCTTAAACCTCATATACTTTTTCTGGCAGAGAAGGGGTATAATACTGTGTGCGCAACAAATGGGCATGATGCTATTGAAATGTGCAGATCTGCCAACTATGATATTATTTTTTTAGATGAGCATATGCCTGGCCTTTCGGGCTTGGAAACTCTTGTGGAGATTAAGAAGGATTCGCCCGATGTTCCAGTTGTAATGATCACAAAAAGTGAAGATGAGGGTATTATGAACCAAGCAATTGGAAGAAAGATAGCCGATTATCTGATTAAACCTGTCAACCCAAATCAGGTGTTGTTGTCTATAAAAAAAATACTTGATAAAAGAAGATTGGTTAACGAGACGCTTTTAAATAATTATAACGAAGAGTATAATAATCTTAATACTGAGATAGATAGTTGTTATAGTGCGGCCGACTGGAAGATGGTGTATCTTAAACTTGTGCGATGGGAGCTTGAGCTTGAGAAGTCTGATGCAACCTTAAGGGTGATGGTTGAAAATCAGAAAGAGGATGCCAATGTTTCTTTTGCCAGGTTTGTAAGGAGAAACTATAGTGATTGGATTTCTAGTAATAATAATACTTCAATTGAACAGGCGGATGGGCCTGTAATGAGTCATAACCTCTTTAAGGAGTGTGTTCTACCAATAATAGAAAATGACGAGAAGCTTTATTTTATTCTGATTGATAATTTTAGACTCGACCAGTGGGAGATGGTCAAGGATATTGTTTCTGAGCATTTTGATTTTAATGAGGATCTTTATTTTAGCATTTTGCCAACTGCAACTCCTTACTCGCGCAATGCTCTGTTCTCGGGGTTAATGCCTTCTCAGATTCTGAAGGATTATCCTAATCTTTGGGTTTATGAATCAGATAGTAGGGGCAAAAATGATCATGAGGAGGAGTTAATCAACTTACTTTTAATGCGATGGGGTAAAGATATTCCTTTTTCGTATCACAAATTAAATACAAATAGTGAGGCAGAAAGGGTGATTGATCGTCTTAAAGAGCTTGATAAAAACTTGCTGAATGTAATGGTGTTTAATTTTATAGATATGCTTTCACATGCCGGGACAGAGTCTAAGGCTATTCGTGAATTGGCATCTGATGATTCTGCTTACCGATCGCTTACAAGAACATGGTTTACTCATTCTCCGATTAATAAATTGCTTAAGAAAATTGCAGAGGGTGGTAGTCGCATAATTCTTACTTCCGACCATGGCTCAATTAGAGTAAAGAGAGGTCTTAAAATTAAAGGTGATAGTGAAACAAACAGTAATTTGCGTTATAAGCTGGGCCGAAGTTTGGCATATGACCCAAAAATGGTGTTCGACATTATAAATCCCAATAATTATGGTCTTCCTTCACCAAATATCAGTACAAGGTATATCTTTGCGCAAAACAGAGATTTTTTTCTATATCAGAACAACTACAACCATTTTTTGAATATTTTTGAGGATACTTACCAGCATGGAGGTATTTCTATGGAAGAGATGATGGTTCCGTTAATTACACTTACTCCAAAAAAGAATAAATAAAATAATATGCAGATAATTATTGAGAATGAGAGCGGGGTTAAACTAGCTGCCAAGCAGTTTATAGACTTTATGGGAGATAATAAGGTTTTTGCGTTTCAGGGTTCTATGGGTGCAGGCAAAACAACACTCATTAAAGCAATATGCCAAGAGCTTGGTGTGAAGGAATCTGTTACGAGCCCCACATTTGCCATTATTAATGAGTATAAAGATAATGAGGGGGAGTCAATTTATCACTTCGACTTCTATAGAATTAATAAACTTGAGGAGGCGTTTGATTTTGGTTATGAAGATTACTTTTATAGTGGCAATCTTTGCTTTATAGAGTGGCCCGAAATTGTTGAGTCTTTATTGCCTGAAAATTGTGTTAAGGTTACTATTGAAGAGATAGAAAAAGGAATTAGAATATTGAAATTAAACGAAAAGTAAAAATCTGGCTCTTAATAGTATGCAATATCAAATATATTGCAGGAAATATTATATATTAGCACACCCAAACAATTAAAGATGAAACAATTTATTACTGCACTCATAGTATTTTTTATCTCACTCAATTCATACTCGCAGGTTGATACTGATAGGGTAATGATAATTGGTAAGAATGCTCTCTATTTCGAAGACTATGTGCTGGCAATACAGTATTTTAACCAGGTAATTTCTGCTAAACCATATCTTGCCGAGCCATACTATTATAGAGCTGTTTCAAAATTTATGCTCGATGATTTTAAAGGTGCTGAAGAGGATGGCACGGAGTGTCTTATACGCAACCCATATTACACTGCGGCTTATCAGCTTAGAGGAGCAGCAAGGCAAAATCAAGAGAAGTATGAATTGTCTGCCACCGATTATCAACGAAGCCTTGAGTTTTATCCTGAGGACAGGCTAACTCTAGTGAATATGGGGATAGTGAATGTTGAAATGGAGCAGTATGATGTTGCAGAAAAATTCTTTGATGTGCTGCTACGACGTTTTCCCGACTATACACCCGGATATCTTTCACGAGCAAATATGTATCTGGTTATGGAGGATACAACAAATGCTATGATAGATTTAAACAAAGCCATAGAAATTGACCCTTATACTTCTCATTCTTTCTCTGCACGAGGGCTGCTTTATTTTCAGCAAAAAAAGTATAATACGGCACTTGCCGATTTGGATGAGGCAATACGCCTGGATCCTTATATTGAAGGGAATTATATAAATAGAGGTTTAATTAAATATTACCTGAACGATCTTCGTGGAGCTATGGCAGATTACGACCGGGTTATTGAAATGGATGATAATAATGTTATTGCACGTTTCAACAGGGGTTTGCTAAGGGCTCAGGTGGCTGATAATAATAGGGCTATACGTGATTTTGATAAGGTTATTGAACTTCAACCTGATAATAATTTGGCCTACCTCAACAGAGCAATCTTGAATAATGAAATTGGCAATAATGAGGGTGCTTTGGCCGACTTGGATATTGTGCTTGAATCTCACCCCGACTTTTTCTCTGGATACTATATGCGTTCTCAGTTTAAACGTCAGCTAAACGATCTTCAGGGAGCTGAAAGAGATTATAATATTGCCAGAAATATGGAGTCAAGGGCACACTCGGTTGCAACAACTCAACAACAAGGTATTGATACTATAAATGCCTCTGAAAATAAAAAGACCAGAGATCAAACTGACCAGGATATAGACAAGTTTAGTCTGCTGGTTACTGCTGGGGAGACTAAATCTGAAGATTCTAAATATCAACGTCAGAGCAGAGGGAGGGTGCAGAATATTAATGCGCCGGTTGAGCTTGAGCCTAAATTTGTATTAACTTATTACGAAAACGAGTTTGATGTTCGTAGGCCTGTTTATTATTCTGAAATAATGGATAGGGCTAATAATGTTTTAGCATTAAACTGGATTCTTAAAGTAACAAATAATGAATCATCTTTAAATGAAATGCAGATTCAGTCGCACTTCCGATCTATCAGAGATTACTCGGGTATGATTGAAGATGAGCCTAATAATGTTTCTCTGTATTTTGGCAGGGCAATGGATTTTATTCATATTCAAGACTATGAGAGTGCTTTAAGAGATATGGATAAAGTGATTGAGCTGAGCCCCAATTTGCTATTGGGTCGTTTTGCACGTGCTATAATTAGAACTAATCAATTGGAATATGACTATCAGGTTTCGGATGAGTTAACTTTTTCGGATAACAGAAAAACAGGTATTTCTTTTAATCAAAATATAGCAGGAGTCACAAAATTGCCTGAGATATCAGTTAAATCGGTGCACTATGAAGAGATTCTAAAAGAGTATGAGCAAATAATTAAAATAGATTCCGACTTTATTTATGCTTATTATAACAGGGCGGAAATATTTGCAATAGAGAAAGATTATAGAGCTGCTATATCAGATTATAATAAAGCAATAGAAATAGAACCTCAGTTTGCTGAAGCATATTTCAACCGAGGTATTGCAAAATTGTCTATTGGTGAAACGCCGTCGGGACTAGACGATTTGCGCAAGGCAGGTGAACTGGGTATAGTTCAATCTTATAGCATTATAAAAAGGATGCAATAGTAAATGTTTATACAAATTTACTACATTTGCATTCATAAATAGAAAAAGGAATTTTTAGAACAAGTAAGCATGATAAAGATTACATTTCCCGATGCGTCTGTAAGGGAATATGAAAAAGGTATTACAGGGTTAGAAATTGCAGAAAGTATTAGTCGAAGGCTTGCACAGGATGCTCTTGCAGTAAGTGTTAATGGTGAGACTTGGGATTTAACTCGTCCTATTGAGAATGATTCTGATGTTAATATCCTTAAGTGGGAAGATGAGCAAGGAAAGCATGCCTACTGGCACTCTTCGGCGCACTTAATGGCTGAAGCATTGCAGATGCTATATCCTGGTATCAAGTTTGGGATAGGGCCTGCTATAGAAAATGGTTTTTACTACGATGTGGATCCGGGTGAAGGTGTTGTTATTAAGGAAGCAGATTTTCCTCTTATAGAGAAAAAAATGATGGAGTTGATAGCGGCAAAGGAAGACATTAAGCGTAAAAGTGTTACAAAGGATGATGCCTTGAAAATGTTCTCTGAAAAGGATGAGAACTATAAGGTAGAACTGATTAATGAATTGGAAGATGGTACAATAACTACATATACGCAAGGTGTTTTTACCGATTTATGCAGGGGACCACACGTGCCAAACACTTCATATATAAGGGCTGTAAAGATATTATCTTCTGCTGGTGCTTACTGGCGTGGTGACGAAAAACGTCCTCAGTTAACTAGGTTATATGGAATTACATTTCCTAAAAAGAAGATGCTTGATGAGTATCTGGTGTTACTTGAGGAGGCTAAAAAACGCGATCACAGAAAAGTTGGTAAGGAGCTTCAACTATTTACATTTTCTCAAACAGTTGGGTCGGGCTTGCCTTTATGGTTGCCAAAAGGTACTCAGTTGCGTTTGAAACTTGAGGATTTTCTGAAGAAGATACAATTGGAATTCGATTATCAACAAGTAATGACTCCGCATATCGGACATAAGCAACTTTACGTTAAGTCGGGGCATTATGCAAAGTATGGTGATGATTCTTTTAAACCTATAAAAACACCCGAGGAGGGGGAGGAGTTTCTTCTAAGACCAATGAACTGCCCTCACCACTGTGAGATTACAAGGCTTTTCCTCATTCTTATAAGGATCTTCCATTACGACTTGCTGAATTTGGTACGGTATACCGCTACGAACAGAGTGGTGAGCTACATGGGCTAACGCGTGTGAGAGGTTTTACACAAGATGATGCTCATATTTTTTGTACTCCCGATCAGGTTAAGGGTGAGTTTCTTAAGGTTGTTGATATTATTTTTATTATCTTTAAAGCATTGAACTTTGAGAACTTCGAGGCTCAGATATCATTACGTGATCCTAACGACAGGGATAAGTATATTGGTTCAGACGAAAACTGGGAGAAGGCAGAGCGTGCAATTATTGAAGCATGTGAGGAGAAAGGTTTGAAAACTAAGATAGAACTTGGTGAAGCAGCTTTTTATGGTCCCAAGCTCGACTTTATGGTTAAGGATGCTCTTGGTCGTCGTTGGCAGCTGGGCACAATTCAGGTTGACTACAACCTTCCCGAACGTTTTGAGCTTGAGTATACTGGTGCTGATAATCAAAAGCACCGTCCTGTAATGATTCACAGAGCTCCATTTGGTTCTATGGAACGTTTTGTAGCATTGCTTATTGAGCATACAGCAGGTAAGTTTCCGTTATGGTTAGCACCCACTCAAGCTGTGGTATTGCCCGTAAGTGAAAAATTCAATGATTATGCATATAATATTGTTAAAGAATTAAAGAAATTTGATATTCGTGCCGAAGTTGATGATCGTAATGAGAAAGTGGGACGTAAAATTAGAGATAATGAATTAAAGCGTATTCCATACCTACTTATTGTTGGTGAGAAAGAAGCGGAAAATGAGGAAGTTTCGGTAAGAAAACAGGGCGGAGAAGATAAAGGTATAGTAAAATTGCATACATTTGCAGAGAACATTCTGCATGAGCAGAAAGAAATGATGAACGCCGGAAGGGGTTAATAAGTAACAATAACAATAAAAACAAACATTAGAAAAAAATTAAAAGTATTTGAATGGGAAAAAACTCAAGAGAACAACACAGAATTAATGACCGAATCAGAGTTCCCGAAGTCCGTCTTGTAGGCGATAATGTAACTGAGGGAGTTTATTCAACAAGAGAAGCATTGCGTATTGCAGATGATCAAGGGCTTGACCTGGTTGAGATTGCCCCAATGGCCAATCCTCCAGTTTGTAGAATTACTGATTACAAAAAGTTTGTTTATCAGCAAAAGAAAAAGCTGAAAGAACAGAAAGCTAAAGCGGTAAAAGTTACAGTTAAAGAAATTCGCTTCGGACCGCAAACTGACGATCATGATTATAACTTTAAATTAAAGCATGCTATAAATTTCCTGAAAGAGGGCTCAAAAGTAAAGGCTTTTGTTTTCTTCAGAGGGCGATCGATACTATTTAAGGAACAGGGTGAGGTTCTTCTATTGCGTTTTGCAAACGACCTCGAGGAGTATGCAAAAGTTGAAAGTATGCCAATAATGGAAGGAAAGAGAATGTCTGTTATGCTTTCACCCAAGAAGGCACCATCAAGTACTAAGAAAGAAAGTTAATTTTCGATCACTCACTCATAAATTCACTAATAATTTGCATAACGAAAATAAATTCGTTACTTTTGCAAGCTTTTTCGTGCTGACTAACAGTGAACGAAACATAAAAATATTCATACAATTAATTTAAGACAGCAAAATGCCTAAAATGAAGACTAATTCCGGTACCAAAAAGAGGTTCGCCCTTACCGGAACAGGAAAAATCAAAAGGAAACATGCGTTCAAAAGTCACATTTTGACTAAGAAATCCAAAAAACGTAAGAGAAATCTTACTAAAACGGGTTATGTTGATAAAGCTGATGTTAACAACATCAAAGCTCTATTGAGGTTGAAATAACTTACGCACAAAATTTCCAAAGAAGATTTATTAACAGGATGTATATGCCTCAAAGAGCTCTGCTAGACAGGGACGCTATCATTCAAAACAAATAAACATTATGCCAAGATCAGTGAATCATGTTGCTTCGCGCAATAGGAGAAAAAAAGTTCTAAACCTTACCAAAGGCTATTATGGTGCACGTAAAAATGTGTGGACAGTAGCCAAAAACACGTGGGAAAAAGGTCTTACCTACGCCTATCGTGACAGAAAAAACAAAAAACGTACTTTCCGCGCATTGTGGATTCAGCGTATCAATGCAGCAGCCAGAGAAAACGGAATGTCTTATTCTCGTCTTATGGGTGCTTTACACAAAAATGAAATTGATATCAACCGTAAGGTTCTTGCCGACTTAGCAATGAATCATCCGGAAGCATTTAAAGCTATAGTTGATAAAGTAAAATAGTGTTTTTGATTAAGCATTATTGAATATAAATAGAAAAGGAAGATCTTACCAGGTTTTCCTTTTTTGTTACCTTTGTAATTATAGTTATTAAAAATAATAAAATGAATATATCCAAATTTTCTTTCAGCAGTTGTTGTTTATTTGTTTCAGTATTATTATCAACAATATTCTTGAATAGTTGTACTGTTAATAGTAGCCAATCTAATCAATCTATATTGCATTCTAATCCTTTGACAGTTGCATTTGGAGACCCATTTATTCTTTCAGCTTCAGATGGAAAATATTATATGTATGGCACTGGAGGAGTTGAAAAAGGTTTTGCAGCTTATAGCTCAGATAATCTAGTAGATTGGCATTTTGAGGGTGAAGTATATTCAGGCAATCAACCAAATTCATGGACCGTAAAGAATTATTGGGCTCCAGAGGTTTATGAGTTTGATGGTGTGTATTATATGTTTTTTAGTGCCGACTGGAAGGTTAACCCTACTAATGAGCTTGAAAATTTCAGGATTGGCGTAGCTAAATCAGATAGTCCAACTGGCCCATTTATTGAAATTTCTGACAAACCCATTTTTGATCCTGGATATCCTATTATAGATGCAAATTTATTGAAGCATAACGGTAAAACATACTTATACTATTCTCGTTGTTGCTATAAGCATCCTGTTGAGAGTGAGATAGCCAACTGGGCGAGAGAAAATGAAATGTTTGACGAAATTGAAGAGAGCTGGGTTTATGGGGTTGAGATTTCTGAAGACTTCAAAGATGTTATTGGCGAACCTGTACTGTTGCTCCAGCCACCCTATGAGATGAATGATACACAAACAGAGTGGGAAAGTCGATCGGTAACTTCTGGAGAGGTTAATAGGAGATGGACTGAAGGATCTTTTGCATTTGAAAATAATGACAAGATATATATGATGTATTCTGCCAATTTTTTTGGAGGTGAACATTACGCTGTTGGCTATGCAGTATCTGATAATCCGCTTGGGCCTTTTGTAAAGGTATCACATAATCCTGTTCTTGAAAAGAATAGTGCTAATGGAGGCGATGTTACAGGTACAGGTCATAATATGGTTTTTAGTTCAAAAGATGGCAAAAAGATGTATTGTGTTTATCATGGTCGTACGCAAAAGACAGGTGATGAGAGGGTAGTATTTATTGATGAAATGTGGATAGATGATAACGGACAACTTATTATTGATGGTCCAACCACAAAGGAAAAAGAAATGTAACAAAGTGCTTTGATGAGAACTATTTCAGTAGAAAACTTGAATCGTATTAAGGATATAATAAAATCCTGTAATATCTGTTACGTGGGCATTGCAGATCACTGTGGTACTCCGTACGTGCTACCAATGAACTTTGGCTACAAAGAGGGTGTTATATATTTACATTCAGCTCAGGAGGGAAGTTCAATTTCTATGCTTGAAATGAATCCAAATATTTGTATTACTTTTTGTACTGATACAAAATTGGTATGGCAGAATGAGGAAGTGGCTTGTAGCTACAGAATGAAATGCGAGAGTGCTATTTGTCACGGTAAAGTAGTGTTTGAAGAAGATTTTGACGAAAAAGTAAAGGCCCTAAATATAATAATGAGCCAATACTCTGCTAGAGAGTTCAGCTACTCAGTTCCGTCTGTTAATAATGTAAAAATATGGAAGGTGGCTATTGATAAATATTCTGCCAAAGTGTTTGGAGCACCAGGAAAGAAGCCTTCCGTTTTAATATGAAAATAAGAGATAAATTATAGCGTACTTATCCATTCATCACAGCTTGTTTATTTAATCATCACAGTGAATTTATTCAATCATCACAGTGAGTTAATTCGATCATTATGAAGAAGATCATCACTCTATTTACAGTATTTATATTTATATTTTCAACAAACGCAGCAAATCCTCAGGCTAAGGAAACAGCCAAACCTATCGATCTGACGAAAGAAGCTTTCATAGAAAAGGTGTTTGATTATGAATCAAATCCTGAGGAGTGGAAATATATTGGAGATAAACCAGCTATTGTAGATTTTCATGCCGACTGGTGTGGCCCTTGCAGAATTACCTCTCCTATTTTGGCTGAGTTAGCAGCTGAATATGGGGGTGAGTTATACATATATAAAATTAATGTGGACGATGAGCCTGAGCTGGCACATATATTTGGAGCCAGAAGTATACCTATGTTTTTGTTTATTCCGATGGATGAAACTCCTCAAATGGGTGTTGGTGCATTACCTAAGAAATCTTTTCGTGAGGTTATAGATACTTTCTTATTGAAAAAAGATCAGGCAAGTAATTAATTAAAAACCTGCAAAATACTTTTGTATAAAACAATAGACTAACTAAATTATTACTATTCTGCAAAACCCTGTTATATAAAATAATAGACAAACGAATGATTACAAGCCTTCAAAATGCAGCGATAAAAAATATTGTAAAGCTTTATAAGAGTAGTAGAGAAAGACGAGAACAACAACTCTTTGTAATAGAAGGTGCGCGCGAACTCTCTCTAGCACTACAAAGCAACTACAGTATTAAATCTGTATACGTTTGTAGGGATATGTTTACCAACACTAAATATCCTGAGGTTCTGAATTCTTTGCCCGATAATATAATTTTTGATATATCTTCTTCTGTATTTGAAAAGATAGCCTATAGAGAGAAAAGTGATGGTATTGTAGCTTTAGTCGAACCTAAGCAACATGGATTGAGCTATATTAATATTTCAGATAATCCTTTTATTATAATTCTTGAGTCGGTAGAGAAACCAGGGAACCTGGGAGCTGTATTACGAACTGCTGATGCGGCAACTGTTGATGCTGTTGTTATTTGTGACAACCAAACGGACTTATATAACCCAAATGTTATTCGCTCGGGGGTAGGTGGGTTATTTACTGTTCAAACTGCTATTTGTTCTTCTGAGGAGGCATTAGAATGGCTAAATGCTAATAAAATCAATGTATATGCTGCTGATCTTAATGGGGCAAAACAATATCAAACTATAGACTATACTATCCGTTCTGCAATTGTAATGGGCACAGAGGCTGATGGCTTAACAGATTTCTGGATTAATAATGCGAAAGAGCGAATCAAAATTCCTATGAGAGGAATGATTGACTCGCTCAATGTTTCTGTATCTACTGCCGTCATCACTTTTGAAGCTATGAGGCAACGGGGATTTTAATCAATATCATACCCCCATGTTATACCTTTATCAGTAGCTGGAACTCCACTTGTCATCCATACTGGAGCAGGTTCTCCTTTTAAATAATGATCGAAGAATTGCTGAAGCCTTATCGCCAAATCTTTAGAGTTTCTACGATGTATCAGATTGTGATCTTCATTATTATACTGCAACATCCACACTGGCTTTCCTAAACGTCGCATCGACATATACATTTCAATTCCCTGATACCAAGGTACTGCTCCATCATTGTCGTTATGCATAATTAGAAGTGGGGTTTCAATATCTTTCACAAAGAAAACTGGTGAGTTTTTGATATAAAGATCTAAAGAGTCACTTAATGTAGAACCAAGTCTAGACTGTGTCTTCTCGTACTGATACTGTCTGCTGCGACCAGTTCCCCATCTTATTCCACCATATGCGCTGGTCATATTTGAAACGGGTGCTCCCGAACCTGCTGCTTTAAACATATTGGTTTTGGTTATAAGATAGGCTACTTGGTAACCTCCCCAGCTTTGACCTTGTATTGCCATGTTTTCTGCATCTACCCAATTGAACTTTATAAGTTCTTCTGCTCCTGATACAACTGAATTATAGGCATCCATTCCTGGTTGTCCTACTGTATAATCAATATCTGGAGTAAAAACCACATATCCCCTACTTACGAAGAATGGGATATTAACTGTTGAACGACTTGGAGCGGGTGTCATGTAGGAATATAAATTGTCTGAATGTTTTTCGTAGAAATATATCATAACTGGATATTTCTTTGAGGGATCGAAGTCTTCAGGTTTATAAATTATACCCTGTAGTGGTACATCTGCAAATGAGGTCCAGCTAAATAGTTCTGCAGTACCCCAGTTATAATCGCTCATCTGTGGATTGATATCTGTTAATTTTGAAGATGACTTCCATAGGTTGGATGTAACATGTAGATTGGGTGATGTGCTAAAGTTGCTTTTTTGAAACAGCATCAGATCTGAATCTTTTGCTTTTAGTAAACCAGTAAAGTTGAATTTATCCATTACTCTTTCTTTAAGAGGATTGCGCCCTGATTGTTTTAGAGTATAATATCCTTTCTCTTTGCTGATATTATTGAAAGCAGATAAAAGCAACTCGTCTTGTGGTTCTATAAACCTCTTCTCTGTATCAAGATTTACATACCTGAATGTAATTGAATCGGTGCGTCCCTTTCCTAAAGAAATATTTTCGGCTTTTTTTACTCCACTTGGATATATTTTCCAAATATCAAACATATCATTTATCAATATAAACTCATCGTTTTCACCCCATGAGGCTATGCCGTATGAACCAGGCGTTCTGGGGACATCATTTCTTTCATCCCAAAAGTTAACTTCAATATCTTGAGTAAGGTTCTTTACTATTCCATTTCTATTGTCATGAGTGAACCAGTGTCTAGCGTCATCATCCCACCAATAGATATAATTGCCCTGAGGGGAAAATGATGGTCGACCATTAAGAGGTTTACCCACCTCCATTGCATCCATATTATCTAAGTCCACAATCATTACATCGGTTTTTGATGAAAGATCCCATTGACTTTCTAATAAATATGGCAGATTCGACCAAATAAGTGCATATTTACCGTTTCCTTCGTTTGAAACTGAAACGTAAGGCATGTTTTCGCTAGCTAATGGTATAAATTCATCATTCTGGTTGGTGTATATTAAACCTTGGTATGTACGACTTTCTTCTCTTTTTAGCTCTTTCAACTGCTGTGGCTGTATAACAGGATCTTGCCAATGCCAAATATCTAGCTGTGCCATTTCAAAATCTACTATTGTAGTATCTTTTGGCTGTTTTGGTGGAGCTGCTCCAACCATAATTCTTGCACCGTCTTTACTGAAAGAGGGTGATGCGTTTTCATTAAACAACCAGTTATTTGGTAGTCCCTTTGCATTACTATCAGCTATAATAATTGCAGAATCTGCACCTGTTGTATAGTATCTGATGTCGTAAGCTTTTTGTACTATTTTAGATGTATCGGCTGATGCAAGGTATACAAGTTGGGTGCCTTCTTCATTAAAGGCAAGCGACTTGTATTCTAAAGACTCATTAGAGATATTTATTTGATTATTTAATTTAAGATCTTTGAAAACCACTCTTTTATAATCTGTAGTATCTTTACTATCAGGTTCGATTATAACGACAAACGAGTTACCATATTTATTAAATATATGCTCTTTTGAATTCCTGAAACTATCTTCCTCTTGTGTAAGCAGATTGTGTAGTATAAGTACATCTTTTTGTTTGGCACTGTTTTTGATGCTATCATTAGTAGAACTAACAGTGTAAGTTATATGCGAATTAAATTCATTTGCTGTTTTATATGACTTTACTCCTGGTATCTTATAAGTTTCAAAAGTGAGATTGTCAATAATAAGCAGTGAATCCTGTGGCATATCCTCTTTCTTTTTCTTGTCTATCCGTGCTTGTCTACGTTCGGCTAGAGGAGCTTTAATTAAAGCTATTGTCCATCTTCCATCACTTGAAAGTCTATAGCTAGTAACTCTTTCAAAGGTTTTACTACTACCCAACTTTGAGTTTTTGGGATCTATCCTTTGAATAAATAGAGTGGTATCTCCCTCCTGAGGAGCGATAAGTGATGTGATTACATTGCCTTTATCATCAACGTTAGTGTTAGTAAGGCTCTTCCAACTGTCATAAACAGTGTGATCGAGTACTTTCTTTTGTGAAAAGAGTATGGTTGTAGACAAAAACAAAACAAGTGAAAGAAATATAGATTTGCGCATAATTAAATTGATAGATTAAGAATAATAGGATATTAATAAATTAAGCTATAGACTCTCTCGTTCTAATACAGGATTCGTCTGCTTTTATTACTTTTGAGCGATAATTAACAAAAATACAATTTATTTTCAAAAGACAGCATAAACCAGCTATTTGAACATAGGTATAGAACCAATTGTTCTATTTTATAAAGAAAGAATATACATATGATTTTAAACAACATATACAACATAAATATTGCAGAAGATATTACTCTTCCAATAAATCAAATCAATGATATAGAAGGAGTAACAACGGTAGAATATAATAGTAAAGAAAAGAATATTTCAATATCCATAGACAGCAAACATGAAGATGATGCTGCAGAAATACTACAAGAGGTTGTGGCTATAGTTCGCCAGTCGGGTGGCAAAGTACTTACAGAAAACATCACTCGTCCTGTACTAAATATGACGTGCGCTGCATGTGCTTCAAGCTCACAAAACATACTTTCATACGTGCCTGGAGTTGTTGCTGCATCAGTAAATTATGGTAATGGCAAAGGTGCTATTGAATATATCCCCGGAATTGTTTCGCCTCAAGAAATGAAAAGTTCACTTCAAGAGATAGGTTACGATCTATTAGTTGATGAAGAGGAGTCTTCATATGAAAATGTAGAACATATTAAAGAAGAGAATTACAAGAAGCTGCGCAGAAATACTATCTGGGCTATAATATTGGCAATTCCGCTTATACTAATTGGAATGGTGTTTATGAATATGCCATATGCCAACGAAGCGATGTTGCTTTTATCCACCCCTATTCTCTTTATTTTTGGTAGACGATTTTTTGTAGGTGCATGGAAACAAGCAAAAAACCGTAGTGCCAACATGGATACCCTAGTTGCTCTTAGTACAGGTATTGCTTATCTATTCAGCCTCTTCAATATGATATACCCTCAGTTTTGGGAAAGCAGAGGATTAGAGGCTCATGTTTATTTTGAAGCAGCAGGTGTTATTATCGCCTTTATCTTGCTTGGAAAGATGATGGAAGCGCGCGCTACCGGACACACCTCTGATGCAATAAAAATGCTAATGGGATTACAACCCTCATCGGTAGTGGTTTTCCGCGAAGGTGAACCGGTGGAAATACCCATTGCCGATGTAATTATTGGTGATATAGTGCTGGTAAAACCCGGAGAGAAGATTGCAGTTGACGGAGAAGTTGTTGAAGGCAATTCATTTGTTGATGAAAGCATGATTTCGGGTGAACCAATACATGTTGAGAAATCACTTGGAGCCAAGGTATTCGCAGGAACAATTAATCAGAAAGGAAGCTTTAGTTTCAAAGCTGTTAAAGTAGGAAAGGATACACTACTTGCTCAGATAATAAAAACTGTTGACGAGGCACAGGGAAGTAAGGCTCCGGTGCAAGGACTAGTGGATAAGATTGCAGGCATTTTTGTTCCAGTGGTTATTGGAATTGCATTGCTAAGTTTTGCAATCTGGCTCATCTTCGGAGGAGATACTGGGTTTATATATGGACTAATGGCTATGGTGACAGTTCTGGTAATTGCGTGTCCTTGTGCACTTGGGCTTGCAACTCCAACAGCCATAATGGTTGCAATTGGAAAAGGTGCCAGTGAAGGAATCCTTATAAAAGATGCTGAGAGCCTCGAGCTTGCTAAAGAAATTGATGTAGTGGTGCTTGATAAAACAGGTACAATAACCGAAGGTAAACCACAGGTCACAAATATCACTTGGTCTGCCAACGCACTTCCCATTCATAAAGATATTCTCTATAGCATCGAGCATAGATCTGAACATCCATTGGCCGATGCAATAACAGCGTATCTAAAAGATGAGAGCAATCTGTTGGACGGTGTATCTGTTGAACAGGTAAGTGGAAAGGGCATTGAAGGCACTTATGAAAATGCGACTTACTATATAGGTAATGAGAGCTATATGAAATCAAAGGATATTTCAATACCAATTGATATTCAAAAGCAGATTGATTTAGAGCTTGAGGCTGCTCACACAATATCTATAATGGCCGATGGACAGGAAGCTTTTGGCGTGGTGGGCATTACAGATAAAATGAAACCTACTTCAAAAGAAGCAATTGCTAAATTACAAAGCATGGGAATTGAAGTAGCTATATATACAGGTGATAATGAGAAGGTAGCTGCGGCCCTAGCTAAAGAAGTTGGGGTTACAAACTATAGAGGAGGTGTGCTTCCTGAAATAAAAGCTGATCTTGTGAAAGAGCTACAAAAGCAAGGTAAGAAAGTTGCAATGGTTGGTGATGGAATTAATGATAGTGGAGCACTCGCACAGGCTGATGTGAGTATAGCCATGGGAGCAGGTAGTGATATAGCTATGGATGTGGCAAAAATGACAATCATTTCATCCGATTTAAATAAGATACCCAAGGCCATACATCTGTCTAAAGCAACAGTAAGGACAATTCGTCAGAACCTATTCTGGGCATTTATTTACAATGTTATAGGGATACCCATCGCAGCAGGTCTTCTTTATCCATTTACAGGCTTTATGCTTAACCCGATGATAGCAGGGGCCGCAATGGCGCTTAGTTCTATAAGCGTTGTTACAAACAGTTTAAGGTTAAAGACTAAAAGGATTTAATAATTACTTAATAGTAAGAGAATCATAACTAGATATTAATAATCCAACCACTTCTGAGTAATTTTCTCTACCTGAACTAATTCTATTGCCTTTGAGGTAAGCATCGTAAGCTTTGTTCTGGACATCAGATAATGTTTCATTTCTTGCCGACAGCCAGTGTTTGCGATTGCGTTGGAGGTCCTCAATAATTACGGGATTAACTGAATTAATCACCTCTTCATATTCATCGGGCATCAGTGCTCTGACATCATTTAAAAGATAACTTATGATAGATGCATAAGCGCTATATCTTATTCTTTCATCATCGCTATTAATACAAACGATATAAGCATAAAGATTAGCTTCAGATTCCTTAGCAATACCAAACTGGTGCGCCATTTCATGAGCTAGAGTAAAAGGGTAAGTGAAGTTAAGACTATAATTATTAATATGTATCTCATTAAAAAAAGGACCATAATATCCCGAAATACCCATCTTGGTGAATAAAGATTCAAAAACCATCTTTTTTACCCTCCTTTTTCCATTAGGCCAATTTATTGCTAATGGTTCATAAACGCGATTATATGCTTTCTCTATCTCTTTTCTTATTTCCTCTTTTTCCATTACCTCAAATTCTACATACGAGTTGTTAGCTTGAGTTATGAAATGTGAGGTAAACTCTCTGAGATTATCAGCATTAAAAGCAGTTTCCTGTATAGAAGTGCGATTGTAATAATCTTTCCTGAAATATGAAATACCCCAACTAAAATAGAACCATGCAATAAGAATAGTAACGAAACGAACCAGCGAGAAGAGAAAACTCTTAAATGATGTTCGTCTGATTATTAAAAACAGAATCAGTTTCAGAAGATAAAGCACAGCAATTACAATAAAAACATCATACACCGAAAAAGGAAATAGTGACGATATGGTTGATAGAAAAGTAGCAACTGATGGATAAATCTTAATCATATACCACTCTGAGAGAGATGCATTTCGACTGAAAAGTATTACGGATGCTATTACAACTGCACTGAAAATAAAAAGAGATATAAAGTTTCTTTTATTCTCAAATCTCTTGGAAATCCTTCGCGTAGTTTGCTTCATGTTTTAAACATTTATCATGTAACAGTTTATTCAAAATATTTGTTCTATGTAACATTTTCAGTATCAATTATGAATAACGTTAAGCCTACAGAACAAAAAAATAATTATATTTGTCTCAATTAGATATCTATTAGATGCTTCCGATTTATGTAGAAACATCTTGGTATATGTTTAAATCACTATAAAAAAATGAAACAGCATATGGGAACAATGAAATTTAAAACAAATATAAACTGCTCAAACTGTGTTGCAAAAGTAACTCCTTTTCTTGATAAAAAGGCAGGTAAAGGTTCATGGAGTGTAGATACAGAAAGCGATAACAAAGTACTTACTGTTGAAAATAGCGAACTAACAGCAGAAGATATTGTTAAAACAATTAAACGCACAGGCTTTGAGGCTAATCCAATTCAATAATTAGAACATCAACTGTTTTACGATAAATGTACTTATGCGAAAACTAGGTGTAGTGGTCTCACTATTAAATGTACAAGTGTATAATATTCAAGTACTATATAAAATAAACTAGTGCTAATATAAAAGCTAACCAAAATTAATTACAAGATAATTATGTCAAATAAATTACTTCCTTTAATAACAGTACTCTTTTTGTTATTTGCTAGTTGCGGACCGAAAGAAGGTGAAGAGCATTATCTGAAATTTAAAAAACTAAAGAACACGCAAGAGTATTTCGCATACAAAGCGGATAGTACTATTTTAGTTAGCGGTCACAGAGGTAGTCATGAAGCCGGATACCCCGAGAATAGTATAGAAGGGTTTCAACAAGTATTAAGTCGGATACCCGTATTTTTTGAAGTAGATCCAAGACTAACAAAAGACAGTGTAATTGTGCTTATGCATGATGAAGCAATTGACAGAACTACAAATGGCACTGGTAAGCTCTCTGATTTTACATATGATGAGTTACAAGCCTATAGACTAAAAGATTCTGAAGGCAATATCACAGCTGCAATGGTTCCAACACTTGAAGATGTGCTTGATTGGAGTAAGAAAAAAACTGTAATTAATCTTGATAAGAAAGATGTACCTCTTCAAATGATTGTTGATTTGATCAAGAAAAAGAAAGCTCAGAAATATGTAATGCTCACAGCACATACAGGTGCGCAGGCTAGATTTTATCACGACAAACTCCCAGGAGTCATGCTTTCGGTATTTGCAAGAAACGATGCAGAATATGAAGATATCGCAATATCTGGTGTACCATGGGATAATATGATAGCATATGTAGGGCAGAGAATTGATGATTCAAACAAACATATTGTCGAGAAGCTCCATGCCAAAGGGGTTAGATGCATGGTTTCTTTTGCCCCATCACACGATAGATTAGGAGCCACCGAGCAGCGTATGGCTGCATACATAAAAGAGGTTGAGAATTCTGTTTACAGACCAGATATTATTGAGTCTGACTATCCAATAGATGTTTGGAATATTTATGGGAGTAAGCAAGTTACTATTGAGGAATAGAAAACAGAATTTGTTAAAAAGAACGAAACTATTGCACGTTGTTTATGTATAGCATATATTTGCATCATAATAAAAGAAAAACGATGAATATACTTACAAACGGATATTGGTGGCGTTACTTACAACTCAAAAAGTCGTAAGGAAGAACAGTAGTGTCTTGAAATAAGTATAAAAAACTATATAATTAAAGAGCCTGTCGCAATCCTGCGACGGGCTTTTTAAGTTTAAAGGGGTTTCCACACGATGAGTTATTGAAGATCTATAATATTAAACGAGAATAATATAACAAATATAAATATGCAAAAGTACACAGTAGATGAAAGAGGTTATTATGGTGAATTTGGGGGAGCTTATATCCCTGAGATACTTCATAAATGCGTAACAGAACTCGAAAAGGCATATCTGACAATAATAGAAAGCGAAAAGTTTCAACACGATTTTAATCAACTGTTGCACGATTATGTGGGCAGGCCATCACCATTATACCTTTCAAAACAGTTATCTGAACGATACGGTGCAAAGATCTACCTGAAGCGTGAGGATCTTAATCATACCGGTGCTCATAAAATCAATAACACGATAGGTCAGATACTGATTGCCAGAGAAATGGGCAAAACGCGTATTATAGCAGAAACAGGAGCAGGTCAGCACGGAGTAGCCACCGCCACAGTTTGTGCCCTAATGCAAATGCCCTGCACTGTGTATATGGGAGAAACAGACGTTAAACGCCAGCAAGTAAATGTAAAAAAGATGGAGATGCTGGGAGCAACGGTTGTTCCGGTAACATCAGGCAATATGACACTTAAAGATGCTACCAATGATGCTATACGCGACTGGTGCAGCAACCCCGCCGACACTCATTATATTATAGGCTCAACCGTAGGGCCACACCCCTACCCCGATATGGTAGCTCGCCTTCAATCGGTTATCAGCAAGGAGATAAAAGTGCAACTTTTAGAAAAAGAAGGTCGAGACTACCCTGATTACCTAATTGCATGTGTGGGAGGAGGCAGTAATGCAGCGGGTACTATCTATGAATATCTAGATAATGAAAAAGTTAAGATTGTATTGGCAGAAGCAGGCGGTAAAGGTACAAATAGCGGAGAGTCAGCTGCTACAATTCATTTAGGCCGATCGGGAATATTGCATGGTAGCCTAACATTGCTTATGCAAAATGAAGATGGACAGATAACTGAGCCTTATTCAATATCTGCAGGGTTAGACTATCCGGGTATTGG
>JAAZCL010000119.1 GCA_012513315.1 Bacteroidales bacterium
AAAAAGATTGATGCGTATATCATCAATTTAGGTAATATAATCCCGTTATCTAACCAAGTAGCTGCAAATATCGATAGGTACCAGCTAAATACTACAAAGCACCCTGCACTTAGAAGTGTAAATATTGAAGCTATTATATAACTGCCCCTTGCACCCGACATTCTTTTGCCTAGCCATTTTGAAGCACTCATTTGATTTCCACTCATCTATAAATCTGTAATATTATTTCCCCCTAACAAAACAAAAAGGGGTGATATGGAGCAAAGATAACTATTTTGCAAACAAGTAAAGCCAAGTTTAGATTAGATGCCATATCGATTTCTTTTATACCAAAATATAGGCCTTGCCTCTAGTGTTTTTTCTTTTTCTTTATCATTCATTTACAAACCACATACTGTGTAAGATTGTTTAATCATAACTTTGAATAGAAATTATTGTTTTACATTATCAATAACTTAATTAAAAAATTAAAAATGAAAAAACTACAGATCTTAGGTATTATAGCAACATTAGGATTATTGCTATTTGCGACTAGCTGCGATGAAGAGAAAGGTCTTTCAGATAATGAAATACCTACTGAGATTAGCTCTTATGTAACAACACATTTTCCTACTCACAACATTATACGTGTTACAGAAGACAAAGATGGAACAAGAAAATCTTATGATGTTGTTTTAAGTGGAAATATTAAACTGGAATTCAACAGTCAAAAAGAGATTAGAGATATCGATAGCAGCTCAAAGCTACCCGATAGTGTAATACCGCAAGCTATAAGAGATTATGTATCAGAAAACTATCCAGACAATTTCATTACAGACTGGGAGCTTGAGGATAATCATCAACAAGTTGGTTTAAATAATGATATCGACTTAGAGTTTAGTATGGATGGCGTATTTATCAGGGTAGATAATTAGAAGCCAAAGACTAAAGTAAATTGCATAAAAAAATCCTGATAGATTAATTTCTATCAGGATTTTTTTTATTTCGTCGGGGTGGCGGGATTCGAACTCGCGACCCCCTGGTCCCAAACCAGGTACACTAACCGGACTGTGCTACACCCCGAAATACAATAAATTTCTCTATTGCGGTTGCAAAAGTACAATTATTTTTGTTAACATCAAATCTTTTCAAACTTTTATTTTCAAATTTATCGTTAATTTCTGCTATTAATAATTTACACTATGCTATAATAAGATTTAATCTATGCTATAACAAAAATGACTCAGTGCAAAAACGAGAAGCATATTATGCAATAACAAAAATGACTTATTCAAAAAATAAAAACACTCTATGTAAAAACATGAAACTCTTCCTTCTAAGAAATATGTATTTGAGTGTAAAATAAAAGTCGATTTTGAAAGTCAAAAATCAAACTCCTCTTCTCTTTTTTTCTTCAACTCCTGCACAACCTCTGTTACATCAACTGTATCATCAGCAAGCTGTTTTACACGAAACTCAATATCATCGCTTACAATTTTATCATTAAGAAAGAAAGCCTCATTTATAAACACATATTTCGGAACGATAATGGCCTTCATATAGTTGAGAATTGGTTTGAGTTGAGATTCCACCATCAAAAAATGTTTATCAGAACCAGCTGTAGTAACAATCCCTACCACCTTATCAATAAATGCATCTTTAGGAAGTAAGTCGAACAAGTTTTTTAAAACTCCTGGGATGGACGACTGGTACACCGGTGTGCCAATTATAAATGCATCGGCTTCCATCACTTTAGATATTACAGTATTTGTATCACCTTCATAATCACGATAATCTCTTCCATCGCTATAAGCAATATCGTAATCACCCAAGCTAATTAGTTCGGTTTCAATAGATTCATCTTTATTTTTAATTGCTTGCAGTACAGTATCTACCGCAGTTATTGTTTTTTGACTCTTTATCGAGCCTGATATACCTAAAATCTTCATATTTAATTTAATCCTTCTTTGTTTCTCTTCTTATTGCAGGTGCAACCTTGTTTGCAAGTAAGTCAATAATCTTTTCAATTTTGGAAAATGGTAATCCACCAAAGTCCACCTGTGCAAGAAATCGTTGGTGCCCATATAGCTCGTGTTGATAAAGAATTTTCTCAACAATCAACTCCCAGTTGCCAACCATCAGCGTGTTTTTACTGTTTTTAGCTTCTGCAAAAAGATACTTTGAGAAGGGGCGACCATTTACTAGTTCAAAACCACGACTCATATATGGAAAATACTCTCTCATTGCAGTGGTTGTGTCGTCTGCAATGTAACAAAGGCTGGTTGTTGCAACTGGCATCTTCTTCGAGTCGAATCCACTCGTATCTAACACAATACGGTAAGCATCAATTGCATCTTTAAATGCGGATGCTGGCCCAGCCAAAGTGGCAAGCGTCATTGGAACACCTTGGTGCCCTGCTTTTATAGCACTTGCAGGTGAGCCGCCAACACCTCTCCAAATGAGCAGCTTATCATTAAGCGGACGTGGTAGTATTTCAGCATCTTCCAACGCAGAACGATATTTTCCTTCCCAATTAACTACCCTTTCCTTATTCATTTGAAGCAGTAGTTCAAACTTCTCCTCAAAGATTGCTTCATAATCTCTTAAGTTAATACCCATAAGTTTATAAACACCCGTTCTAGAGGCACGTCCAGCAATAAGTTCTATGCGTCCGTTAGAAAGCAGGTCGAGCGTAGAGAATTCCTCATAAACCCTCACCGGATCGGCAGTGCTCAATACAGTTACACCACTTGTGAGTTTTATTTTTGAAGTTATTGCAACAATATATGCAAGTATCACCTGGTGCGCCTGACTAATGAAGTAGGGCTGATGACTTTCACCAAGGCTGAAGATGTCCAAGCCCGCATCTTCGGCTAATTTTGCTGTCTGAATAATGCTCTGAATCCTTTCCTGCTCAGGGATGGTGTTGCCAGTATGCACATCTGGTAATAAATCACCAAGGGAGTAAAGGCCAATCTCCATTCCCTTAGAACTGTCTATTTTGTATTCCTTCATAATAGTTTTTATCTATGTTGATTTATAAACCACCGAAAGACCAATTTGTTCGATTC
>JAAZCL010000120.1 GCA_012513315.1 Bacteroidales bacterium
GCTGAAATATTACTAATAGCTGGGCTCATTCTTGATTCCAAAACTCTTATTCTTATTTTTGTAGTTGTAACTTCCGGAAAACGTAATATACGTTTATACCCAATATTTGTGGCTTCCGTTATTTGTTTCCATTCATTATCTTCCCATACATCAACAGCATGTTTTTCTACACGCTCGCTATGTGTTGAAATAGCTTCCTGAAGCATAAGTCTGTTTATGGTTATTGGCTCTTTAATTGTAATAACTATTTCATTACTTTTATCTAGTAGTAAATATGTACCTTCTTTATCATCTAAGATCTGCATTGGACCTTCAGCATTTTGAAGAAGATTTACATCATAGGTTTCTTTAATTCTTTTTCCTACTTCTTCCAATGTTTCTACATCACGAGGAGAGAATTTACCTTCTCTATTTGGTGGAATATTTAATAAAAATATTGAATTTCCTCCTACCGAACGTTCGTACATATCAAATACATCATCAGCACTTCTTACTTTTTGATTGGTATCATCTCTATAAAACCATCCCTCTCTAATAGATGTATTAGTTTCGGCAGGCTGGTAATGTAAAAACTCACCTTTATATAAAACCTCACGAGAGCCTAGATCAATATCCATCATATCATGAAAATCATTTTTAGTGTGAGGGTTATCTTGATAAGTTACAACATTCCACTCCTTATCGCGAGTAGCTCCTGATTCATTCCACACCAGCGAATATCTTCACGTCCAAAAATAACTGCCTTAGGAGCTAACTCACGTATCAATTCTCTCCAAGCTGCATAGTTATAAGTCTGCCCGCCTTTTCTCTTTGGATGCGCTCCATCAAACCACACTTCATGCACTTCACCATATTCAGTCAATACTTCAAACAACTGATTTAAGAAGTACTCATTATAATCGTCTACTTCAAATTGAAAAGTAGTTTTATTCTCATAAGGGCGTCCCGGAACCTGACGTGGTATTGTACGTGTTGTATATTCACTAAGATTGCCATACAAGCCACTAGGATGCTCAATTTGGAATAAGTCCGCGGGCGACATATATATCCCTAATTTAAGCCCATATTTCTTGCATGACTCTGAAAGCTCTTTTAGAATATCACCTTCACCATTTTTAAAACCCGACGACATTATGCCATGTTCAGTATATCTACTTTGCCATAGAACAAACCCGTCGTGATGTTTAACAGTAAGTATCACCATCTCCATTCCTGCGGCCTTCATAGTTCTGCACCATTGATCCGTATCAAGAGTTTTGAGATCAAAAACTGCAGGATCTTCCATACCATCCCCCCACTCCTTTCTAGTAAAAGTGTTGGGTCCAAAATGAATAAAAGCAATAAATTCACTTTTCAACGCATCTAGTTGATTTGCAGTAGGAACAACATGAGCAGCTTTTTCAATAATAACTTGTTTATTGTCATTCGCGTCAATCTTCACTGTATTATTTAAAGAATATGTATTTTGCGAATTCGCAAAAAGGGGTATTAATAAAAAAGCAATAGATATTAAACAGACCTTCATTTTCATATATAATTATATGGTTTGATTTCTTATAAATGTTCTGGAACCATACCATGCAACCACTACAAAACATATAAATGGAAGTATAAATGAAGCATTTACAGCAGGGAAGCTTGTTCCAATAGTACCTAAATCTATAATGGCAGCTTGTACAGGTGGTAAAATTGAGCCACCTAAGATAGCCATAATTAGTCCTGCCGCTCCAAACTTTGCATCGTCTCCCATACCTTTAAGTGCCACTCCGTAGATTGTGAGGAACATCAAAGACATACACGCAGAGATACCTACTAAACAATACATGCCCCAAACACCTTGAAATAATATAACACCCAACGTTAATATACTAGCAACTATTGATAATATTCTAAGCAACTTGCCTGGATTAATAAATTTGAGTAAGTAGGTACATATAAAGCGACTAGCACAAAACAATATCATGGCAATTATATTATATCGCTGAGAAAGTACTTCGGCAGCTTTTTCGCCCATTCCACCGGCCATAAAAACTCTCGTTCCGTACTGAATTATAAATGTCCAGCACATAATTTGAGCGCCTACATAAAAAAATTGAGCTATAACACCTTCTCTATAATTTGGCACAGAAAATATTCGTTTTATAGTTGATACAAAATTTATGTCTTTATTTTTATCTCCATTAGTTGGCATTCGCGATATCCAAATAATAAAAAACATAACC
>JAAZCL010000121.1 GCA_012513315.1 Bacteroidales bacterium
CAGCATGGGCACTCACCACGTGGGCGTGTTTTACGACGGTATTCAATTGGGCAATGCACAAAATGGGCAGATCGATCTAGGAAAGTTTTCTCTTGAAAATATAGAAGAGATATCGCTTTATAATGGACAAAAGAGCAATATCTTTCAACCAGGCAAAGATTTTGGTTCTTCTGCTACTATCTACCTGCGCACCCGCATACCTAGCTTCGATAATAATAAACAATATAACCTTAGAGGATCTGTTAAAACGGGTTCGTTTGATCTTGTTAATCCATCTTTTCTATACGAATATAAAATCAATGACAACATAAGTGCTTCGGTAAATGGAGAGTACATAAGCTCATCGGGAAAATACAAGTACCGATATAAGCGTGTTTTCCCTAATACCAATGAGGTTATGTATGACACCACTGCAGTGCGTGAGAATGGCGATATTGCTTCTTTACGATTTGAGGGTGGTCTATTTGGTACTATCCCAAAGGGTTACTGGAGAATTAAGGGATATTTCTACGATTCTGAGAGAGGTATACCAGGAGCGGTGGTGAATAATAAGTGGAAAAATTCGCAACGACAATGGGATACCAGTTACTTTGTGCAGGGGATATTTCAGAAATCAATTGCTCCTAAATACGACCTGCTGGTTAATGCAAAATATGCAGATGATGGTATGCGATACTTAAATCCTGATACTACTTTAATGCTGATAGACAACACATTCAAGCAAAAAGAATTGTATATATCAACTGCCAACAGATATAGAATTTCAAAAAAATGGGATTCTGTTATATCGGCCGATGCTCAATATAACACTTTAACATCTGATGTTGCCGGATTTGTTTATCCCAAAAGGCTCACTTCTTTGATTGCAGTGGCTAGTGCTGCCGATTTGGGCAAGGTGAAGATGCAGGGTAGCATTTTGGCTACTCTTGTGCATGAGCAAATTAACTCTGGTAATACTGCAGCTGATGACTCGGTAAGTATCGCCCCCAACAAGAAAGAGCTTACTCCGGCATTTTTTGTATCGTATAAGCCTTTTAATAAACATAATCTTAATATTCGTGCATTTTATAAGCAGATATTTAGGATGCCTACTTTTAACGATCTCTATTATACTGATATTGGAAATATTCATTTAAAACCAGAATTTACGCATCAATATAACTTAGGATTTCAATACGATAGTGATTATTCGCACCCTTTTATAAAAAATTGGCACATACAGGCCGATGCTTATTACAACGAGGTTACAGATAAGATTGTGGCAGTGCCAAAGGGAAGTGGACAATATCGCTGGATGATGATGAATTTGGGGTATGTGGAGATTAGGGGAATCGATATGTCTACCTCAGTGCTGACAGAGCCCGTGAAGGATTTGTTGCTGAATATTAAGCTTATGTACACATATCAGAAAGCACAAGATTTTACACAACGGAAAAGTGATATACTGCAGAGTACAACTGGGGGAGGGCAGATTCCTTATATACCATGGCACAGTGGGTCTGTTATTGCAAGTATAGATTACAAGAACTGGCAGTTTAATTACAGCTTTATATATGTAGGTGAAAGATACCACTCATCGGCAAATATCGCGGCAGAGTATGAGCAACCTTGGTACACTAACGATATGACCATTGTGCGGAAGATTAAGTACAAGGGGGCAAACCTACGCCTGAGTGCCGAGATAAATAATATTTTTAGTCAGAACTATGAAGTGGTACTCAACTACCCTATGCCTCAACGCAATTATAAACTAGCACTTACGGTTGAAATTTAAACTTATAAAAATATGAGAATTAATAAAAATATTAATTTCTTTTTGATATTACTGCCACTGTTATTTGTGATGCTTTTAAACAGTTGCAGGAGCGATGTTGAAATGATTCTATCTGAAGACATTGCTATTGGCAACCCCGAAATAATAAAGGGATATAAGGGTTTTTATCTGCTCAACGAGGGAAATA
>JAAZCL010000122.1 GCA_012513315.1 Bacteroidales bacterium
GATATGGACAGAGAATCATTTACTTCCTCATTAAAAGAGAGATTTTCTTCTACAGATATTAGTTTGGTAAAACGAGATGTACTCCCATTTATACAAAATCCAAAAGAGTTGGATATATGGTCCAATGATTATTTTCTTCAATTGGCTGATCGTATAAATTTTGAGAAAAATATTCACTATTTTTGAATTATATATATATACTGTTGAAAACAATAATTATAATCTCAGGTGATAAAGGAAGCGGGAAATCTACTTTTTTATTAGAGGTCTTGTCGCTATTAAGGAATGATGGGGTTGTAGTGAAGGGTTTTGTAGCACTACATGAATTTGAGAACGACTCATATTTGATAAAAAATGTGGCAACCAAAGAAGAGGCTTTAATTTTACAAAGGGTGGGGGGGTATGAAAAACGACCTTACCATTTTCATATTTTTGAAGAAGGAGTAGAAAAAGGCTCTGATTGGATTGAAGATATTTTAGAGCAATCTCCCAGTATTGCTGTTATAGATGAAATTGGTGGTTATGAATTGAATGGAAAGCTCTGGAGTGATAGTTTTACTAGATTGGTGGATTCTGATATTCCTATAATTTTCACTGTTAGTACTAAGCCCCTTGAGCAAGTCATTAAAAAGTGGAATATTGACGATTCTATCATTTTCGATTCTGATGATTTTGGTGATCCTAACAAAGCATTTGAAAAAGTAAAGAAATGGATACAACTCACAAGGAAACAATAGTAGACTCTAAAATAACTGGTGTAATCCTTGCCGGTGGAAAAAGTAGCCGTATGGGGTTTAATAAAGCTGAGGCTGAGGTTAGTGGCGAGACCATGCTTGTACGTATGATTGAGAAGTTATGTGAAGTTACACCCAATATTATTGTGAGCAGTGGTTCCATTTCATATCCCGATATTCCTTGGCTACAGATTCCAGACGAGTTTCCTCAGAATGGACCAATGGGCGGAATATATTCTGTTTTGAAAGCTTCAACTTCTTGTTTAAATTTAATTGTTTCGTGTGATATTCCGCTGGTATCAGTATCTTTATTAAAATATATTGTTTCAGAAGCAAAAGAAAATGGTGCATTGGTCACAGTGCCTGTTGATTTCACTGGTAACCAACAAATGCTTTGTGCTGTATATCATAAAGATATCCTCCCTGTATTGAAACAGCAAATTGATTTAAATCAACTTAAGATGAGAAGCTTACTAGATATAGTGTCTGTTGAATATATTTATATGTCCAAAGAACATCCTCTTTATAATGAGCATGATTTTATCAATGTAAATACTATCAGTACTTTAAAACTAGCCCAAGAGTTATGGCACAACAAATAAAAAAAGTTAGTGATAAATGGATTAAGGCATCTGTACTAGCTGGTTTATGGGCTGGTGTTGAGATTATTGCTGGTAGCTTTTTACATAATCTGAAAATACCATTTTCAGGAACTTTCCTTACGCTTATTTCAATTGTTTTAGTTATCGGCTTTTTTCAGATATGGCCCAAATATGGAATTATATGGCGTGCAGGGTTGATAACTGCATTAATGAAATCCATTTCACCTAGTTCTGTTATATTGGGACCAATGATAGCTATTGCAATAGAAGGGTTTATAATGGAGTTTGCTATTCGAATTTCTGGCAGGAACATCTTTGGATATATAAGTGCTGGAATGCTAACAATGGTGGGTATTCTATTACATAAGGTTGTGCGTCTATATTTACTTTATGGTTGGGATATATTTTTGATTTATGAAGAGATGTTTAATTTTGCAACCAGAAATTTGGAGTTTCTTCACACGCAGCCAATGAGGGCAGTATTGATGCTCTTTGTTATTTACGCTTTGCTAGGTGCTTTTGCTGCATTTCTTGGGTATAAACTGGGGGTAAGAGCAAAAGCAGAGCAGCTTAGAGAGATTGCATTTTCATCTGTAACTAAAAATGAGATTTGGGATAAACCAACCGAAGAGATTGTTTATTCCACTCGTTTTCTAATTATGCTAGTTGTGCTTATACCTTTACTACTTTTTGGATTGAATAATTTTACTTTAATTTCTGCACTAATAATAACTATTCCTTGGTTCGTTTTTGTTTTTTGGCGCTATCATTATGCATTGCGACAATTGAAAAAATGGATCTTCTGGATGCAATTGCTGTTGATATTAATATTAGCATTCTTTTTTAGTAAGACAGCTGAAAGTGGATTTGAAGGGCGACTTATAGCATTGTCAGGTGGATTTGTTATGGTTCTTCGTGCTCAAGTGGTAGTTACAGGATTTGCTGCCCTAAGCACAGAGTTGCGGGCACCATTAATGCAACGCCTGTTTTTCCGTTCAGGTTTCAGGCAGCTCTATCTTTCGGTTAATCATGCTTTTGGAATACTACCCATGGTGATAAGTAGTTTTACTACAGCGCGCCGGTTTATAATGAATCCGGCACGCTCAATTGCAACTAGCTTGCGCTATGTAAATAGTTGGCATCTTCATCTGGTGCGACTGCTGGATGATGATCTTACCAGCTGATAGCCCGATCTGAAGAAGTAAACATAAGGATAAACCAGCATATGCATTAGTTTTGTATATGGAAATATCATAAAAATAAAGAGCCCTAAAACTATGTGCAATTTATACTGCAGGGGGTGGCTAGCTAAAATGAGTCCTGCATCTGGCTGAAAGGTTACAATTGCTTGCGACCACTCACTTAATGCTGCATAAGTGCCTATTGGCTCAACTGCTGTTTTAGCCGCTGCAGCAAGTCCAATTATAGCCTCTACCAACAATAGTATAATAATAAAATAGTCCATGAAGCTACTATTGTATTTTATGCGTGGTGAACTAAAACGTCTGATTACCAATATCGTCATGCCAATAACAGCTGTGACTCCAAAAATTGAGCCCATTGATAAGGCTATTATTCTTTTTGTTTCAGTAGTCATTACCAAATGATAAAGCCACTCGGGAATAAAAAGTGTGAGATGCCCAAAAAACACAAAAATGATTCCCACATGAAATAGATTACTTGCCAGTTTAACTTTCTTGTCGGCAATAAATTGTGAAGACTCTGCCTGTATTGTTTTGTTCATCCATACCAGTCGTGTAATTACTCCAAAGAAGAATACTGCCAGCGCAATATATGGAAAATAGGTAAACAGGAAATTGTTGATATAATTATCCATGTTAGGTGATTTTAATGTTTAAAGTTTAAATTGATTTATATGTTGGCATTACATGCCCCTCCTCCAAAAGTTACAGGTTCTTCTTCATATTCAGCATCCAAGTCCAAAGGTTTTTCATTTTTAATCATCTCTTGGGTAATAGCCTTATCAGGTTTTTTTGCCGATAATGAAATAATAGCCTTAAAGATTGAGCTGTAAGTGTTTCCACTTTCGTTTAAAGCTTCATTAATCCTATCCATAACATGCACAGTTTCACCAAGCAGTTCAGCTGCCTTTTCGGGGGTAAGAGTAGAAAGAAATTCTAAGAAAGCAGGAATATAGTCGGGCAGCTCTTTAGTTGTGAGTTGCATTCCTCTCACTTTGTAAAATTCCATTAGATTAACCATTGCTTGCCCGCGATCTCTTGAATCGCCTTTAATATGTTCAAAAATATGCAGCGAAACGCTTCTGGAATAATCAAATAGTTGCACATACTCTTCTTGCCAATTAATGAGATCTAGCCGGCTAAACCTATTACAAAACTCAATCAATCCACTTACTTTATCATCTTGAAGCAAAGAATCTTCTCTTAATATATTCTCCACTTGAGGTAAAAACTTTTGCAGTTCTTCATTTGGATAAGAGAGTAAAAGAGATAGAACTTTATATGTTTTTATCATAATTAGATTCCTCCAAATAGGTTTTTTAATTTTTCATTGTCTGAGCAGTCCCCATCGGAAAACCCGCAACTGGATTGGTTCAGATATACATTCTTTACCTCTTCTCGGTGGCTAGTTGGTATTACAAAACGATCTTTGTAATTGGCAATAGCCATAAGATGATACATCTTTTCCACCTCTTCGGGAGTTAGACCTGTTCCTTCTAAAACAGCAAGATTTTCTTCTTTATCAACAGTTTTGCTGCGCATAAATGCTCTCATTGCCAACATTCGTTTAAGAGCGTCTTTAACTGGTTTTTCGTCGCCTGCAGTAAACATATTTGCCAAATATTGATGAGAAATACGCATATCGTCCACATCGGGTAATATAGCATTCATACCAATGTCTCCACTAGTTGCTGCCGACTGAATAGGAGAAAGTGGAGGTACATACCATACCATTGGCAATGTTCGGTATTCGGGGTGCAGAGGAAAAGCAACCTTCCAATCGATTGCCATTTTGTATATTGGTGAGGCAGCCGCAGCCTTTAATACATTCTCAGGTATACCCTGTTTTTGAGCTTCTGATATTATTTCCGGATCATGCGGATCTAAAAACAGATTAAGATGTTCCTCATACAGATCCTTTTCATCAGGTGTAATTGCTGCTTCTTTAATCTTGTCGGCATCATAAAGCATCATACCAATATACCTTATCCTGCCAACACAAGATTCGCTACATAGTGTTGATTCACCTACCTCAATACGTGGATAACAAAAAGTGCATTTCTCAGATTTTTTTGTCTCCCAGTTGAAGTAAACCTTCTTATATGGGCAACCGCTTATGCATTGACGCCATCCTCTACACTTATCTTGATCAATTAGTACAATACCATCCTCCTCGCGTTTGTATATGGCTCCTGACGGGCACACAGCTACGCAGGTAGGATTGAGACAATGTTCGCAAATGCGTGGCAGATACATGATAAAAGAGTTTTTAAACTCACCGTAGATATCTTTTGGAACATTTTTGAAGTTTGTCTCCTTACTTCTTTTTTCAAATTCACCACCTAAATCATCCTCCCAATTTGGAGTCTTTTCAATTTTTTCCATCACCTTCCCTGTTAAGATAGAGTGGGGGCGTGCTGTGGGAGGTGTTTTAAATTTAGAACCTTTATGTAAAATAGAATAATTGAATGTAAAAGGCTCGTAGTAATCATCAATTTGGGGCATGGTGGGACTGGCAAATATGTTTTTAAGAACACCTGCTTTACTGCCCATTAAAGGAGTAAGCCTTTCTTTATCTAGCTTCCAGCCACCTTTCCATCTTTCCTGATTCTCCCACTCGTCGGGGTAACCAATACCAGGTTTTGTCTCTACATTGTTGAACCACACATATTCAACACCCTTGCGTGAGGTCCACACGTTTTTACAAGTTACTGAGCATGTGTGACACCCGATACACTTATCGAGGTTCATAACCATTGCTATTTGTGCACGTATTTGCATAGTGTTTAAGATTTATAAGATTCTTCTATGGGTTCATCCATCCATTCCACTTTATTGAGTTTACGGATAATGATAAACTCATCTCGGTTGGCACCGATAGTACCATAATAATTTATACCATAACTTAATTGTGCATATCCACCAATCATATGAGTTGGTTTAAGACACAGGCGCGATACTGAGTTGTGTAC
>JAAZCL010000123.1 GCA_012513315.1 Bacteroidales bacterium
AACCTGTCCTGGTTATGCGGAACACGACTGAACGCATAGAAGGCATTACCGCTGGCACCCTCAAATTAGTAGGTGTTGATGAAGAATCGATTTATAATACCCTCGAAATTCTGCTGGCGAACGAAGAAGAATATAGTAAAATGTGTCAAGCCGGCAACCACTACGGTGATGGTTTAGCCAGCAAAAGAATAGCTGATATTCTTTGTGAATAGAGGAGTTTTCCTTGTTAAACCGGCAGGAAAAACCTTTCATCCTGAAGAATAGAACTGTTAAGCAGCTGCGCCTAAGAAAAAGCCTGCCTCTGAGCAGGGTATTCATGGACCTTTAAACACCGGGCAGACTTTACAGGGTTTGCCTTCTTGATTATACAGTCTGGTCCAACTTTCCATTACACTATTGGAATCAGGTTATGCTAAACTAAACACGATATCCTTTCAAAGTATTCGACGAACGGGGGCTAAGGGATGAAACGATTTTCCATAAGACTGGTCTTCCCTGTAGCAGATTTCATTTTGACACATTTTGCTTTTATCGGGGCACTGATATTGCGCTTTGAAGGGGATGTCCCCCAGCGATATTTAGATGCATACCTGAAATATGGCATGATTCTTGCGCTCATTGCTGTCATAGTTTTTGCCTTTTTTCGTTTGTACTCCAACCTGTGGCAATATGTCAGTATCTACGAGTTAGGGGATATATTTCTGGCTGTTACAGCCTTTGCTCTAATTAATTATCTATTTTTCCATCTTGTCTCTGAGAGCCTTCCCAGGAGTGTGTACATACTGATTTGGGGACTTTTGCTTTTCTTGGCCGGCGGGATCCGCCTGGGATACAGATGTCTTGCCGCCTGGGAGGTATGGTTTGGGCGAGGGGTAAACAGAAAGAAGCTTTTAATAATAGGCGCCGGTGCCGGTGGCTATATGGTAATCAAGGAATTGTTTGAGCACCCGCAGTTGGGACAACCCGTGGCGGTTATTGACGAAGACCCAAAAAAAATGGGTTTAAGAATCCATGGTGTCCCGGTGGTGGGAACCATGGAGGCTTTGATGCCTACCGTGAAAAAGTATAATGTCCAGGAAATTATCGTAGCAATCCCGTCGGCTCCCGAGACAGAAATCCGCCGAATCCTTAAACAGTGCAAAGAAACAGGTTGCAAGTTGCGAAGACTTCCAGGGTTATACAAAATCCTGGACGGAAAAGTCTTTTTGCGACAAATCAGGGATGTCAACATTACCGATCTTTTGGGGCGCCCTGAAGTCGTGCTTGATAATGCCAGTATCTGCACATATTTACAAGGCCAAGTCGTTCTTGTCACCGGCGCCGGCGGCTCCATAGGTTCAGCGCTTTGCCGCCAGATAGCCCGGTTTAATCCCAGTTCTTTGGTTATGCTGGACAATTATGAGAACAATTTGTACATGCTTCAACGCGAACTTCAGGATTCTTACCCTAACTTAAACCTCATTGCCCTTATTGGTTCAATACAGGACGAGAAGCGAATAGATGCGGTGTTTTCTCAGTTTAAGCCTCAAGTTATTTTCCATGCTGCAGCCCACAAACACGTGCCCTTGATGGAAGATAGCCCTGGCGAGGCTATCAAAAATAACATTTTCGGTACCATTAATGTGGCAAAGGCTGCAGACCGGTACAATGCTCAAAAATTTATTCTTATCTCCACCGATAAGGCTGTGAACCCCACTAATGTCATGGGGGCCAGCAAGCGTGTTGCAGAAATTGCTATTCAGCAAATCAACGCCAAAAGCAAGACCAAGTATGCCGCTGTTCGTTTCGGCAATGTTCTGGGCAGCAATGGCAGTGTCATTCCTATCTTTATGAAGCAAATTGAACAGGGGGGGCCAATCACCGTCACTCACCCGGAAGTAACAAGATATTTCATGACAATTCAGGAAGCAGTACAGCTGGTAATTCAAGCTGGCGCTTTAGCCCTGGGGGGCGAAGTGTTTATTCTGGACATGGGCGAACCAGTGAAGATATTAGATCTGGCCACGGACCTTATTGCCTTGTCTGGCTACAAAGAAGATGATATCCCAATCGTGTTTACGGGTTTAAGGCCCGGAGAGAAGATGCATGAAGAACTCTTGTTGGATACAGAAAACGTGGACAGAACCAGCCATGAAAAAATCTTTGTCTGTAAGTCCAGTGCTAAGATCAGCAAAAAGGAATTGGAGTACTTGGAAGAATTACTTCGGGCAGCCAAAGATTTCCACATCACGTTTGCTGCTGAATTAGCTATGACTGCTGATAATGACGGCAAAACCCAAAGATATTTCTAGGAGGGCATATAAATAAAATGAACAATAATGTTTTGCATCAAGAAGAAATTAGCCTTAAAGAGTTAATCTTAGTTTTATGGAACAAAAAAACGCTTATAGCTGTGATCGCTGCAATAGCCTTGGCCGTGAGTGCTTTTTATACTTTTGTCTTAGCAAAGGCGACTTACGAGAGCAGTGCAATTTTTACTGTAAATATGAAGGAATCTGTGGTTACCCCGTACGGGCTTTATTCCATTCCATTTATAACTACGGAGGAATTTACAAGCCTGCTCACCAGGTCCGAGACACTGCAAAAAACGCAGGCTAAACTTGTGTTCGACATAACTATTAATAAGCTTAGAAACAGTATTAGACCAGTAAACATTAAAGGTAATATGTTTAAGTTAATCGTTAAAGCCTCCAGTCCTGAAAAGGCTTACGATATAGCTCGTATTCATGCTCAGAGTTATTTGGACCAAGTAACATATACTTTGGCTGGCATAGCTGTTGATGAATTGTATAATACTTTTTCCGCGCAGATAAAAAAAGATCAGAAAGAATTGGAAGCTAACGAGATTGACCTCCAAAATGCGCTTGAGTTGTTGAAAGAGACCGACAAAACCATTACCCTTGAGAATGCAGTTATTAGCCAAGCTGAATATGCTTTGATACATGCATCTAATGGGGAAGTCAGTTTGGATAAAATCAAGGGGGACAAAATAATCACTCAGGAGCTCAACCCTTCTTACCTGGTGTTGTTAGAGAGGGTTACTAACTTAGTTGTTCAGCGTGATATGTTGCAGAGGAGTATAGACCAAGCTAGCCTATTCCAACAGGAACTGCTAGAAGAAAAGAGTCGATTATTAAATGATGCTGATTCAGATAATCACTTGGCACGATCTTTTAATGGTTTAATTACTATAATCAGTGGTTCTGAAGTTGCGCAAAAGGTTTCCCCTGGATATGTGTTTAATATGGCAATTGGCTTTGTTGCTGGGATAATACTGGGAATATTCGCTGCCATGTTTAAAGCGTATTGGGAAGGCCAAAAATAATCCAGTGTACCGTTCTCCCAAGAAGCAAACAACTACTGGAAATGCATCGAGCCGTGCGGATTCTCTTAGTTACAATTTGAAAAGGCGGTGCTAACGTGCTCGAACAAAAAAAATACGTTTCTTTTTCCCCACCGGATATCAGCGCTGCAGAGATTGAAGCAGTTGTAGAAACCATGCAATCAGGCTGGATTACCACTGGGTCCAAAACCAAAGAGCTTGAGAGAAAGTTAGCCGAATTCCTGGATTTAAACAGAACTGTATGCTTAAACTCTGCTACAGCATGCATGGAGCTTACTCTTCGTATTTTGGGCATAGGACCAGGAGATGAGGTAATTACTTCAGCATACACTTATACAGCTTCAGCCTCGGTGATACATCATGTCGGAGCAAAGATTGTATTGGTTGACACTGCTCCAGATTCTTATGAAATGGATTATGAGCAGTTGGCAAATGCGATATCAGAAAAAACCAAGGTCATTATACCTGTTGATATAGCCGGAAAGATGTGCGATTACGATGCCATATACGAAATAGTTCACGACAAAAGAGAACTATTTATGCCCAGGAATGAAATTCAAGCTGCTTTTAACAGGGTAATTGTGATGGCTGATGCCGCCCATGCCCTGGGTGCTCAAAGTAACGGAAAGAAATGCGGGCAGGTGGCTGATTTTTCATGTTTCTCGTTCCATGCTGTAAAAAACTTGACAACTGCCGAGGGCGGAGCAGTGGCATGGCGGAAGGACTTGGGTTTTGAAGACGATTGGCTTTATAATCAGTTTATGCTGTACAGTTTACACGGCCAGTCAAAGGATGCGCTTTCAAAAATGCAAAGCGGCGCTTGGGAATACGACATCCTTTGTCTAGGTTATAAATGCAACTTGCCCGACATTTTAGCGGCTGTGGGATTAGCTCAGTTAAAAAGATACAATGCGTTACTTGAAAAGCGTAAAGAAATTATTAAAGCTTATGATGAGGCATTATTGCCTTTGGGGATACAGTCTTTACAACATTTCGGCGAAAATTACAGCTCCTCCGGCCACCTTTATTTAACCCGAATACCGGACATTGACGAAGTACAGCGCAGCCAGATTATTGCGAAGATGGCTGAGCTGGGGGTGGCATGCAATGTACACTATAAGCCGCTGCCAATGTTTGAGGCCTATAAGCAGCTAGGGTTTGATATAAAAGATTTTCCGAACGCTTTCAATATGTATAAGAATGAAATTTCGCTCCCATTACACACCTTGTTGTCACAAGAAGATGTTGCATATGTCTGTGAGTGTTATAAAGAAGCATTAAACACGATTTAGCAGGAGGAGGCGAAATATGTACCGTAAATATATTAAGCGAATCCTTGACATTATTTTAGCTTTATTTGCGTTGCCGTTTTTAGTAATTTTAATAATTATTGTCTCGCCATTGATTTGGTTTTCTGACCGGGGTCCCGTTTTTTATTGCTCAAAAAGACGAGGTAAGTTCGGGAAAGTCTTTAATATGTACAAATTCCGTACCATGTATGTTGGCGCTCCTGATATAAGAAATTCCGACAACTCGACATATAGCAGCAAAGATGACCCGAGGGTTACGAAAATCGGCCGTTTTTTAAGAGAGACCTCTTTGGACGAGGTGCCGCAGATTATAAACGGTGTTAAAGGTGATATGAGCTGGATTGGGCCAAGACCGCCCATCCCGATACCGGGGCATACTTGGGACGATCTTAACGAAAAGCAAAAGTTGAGATTAACTGTAAGACCTGGTATTACTGGTTATAACCAAGCCTATTTTAGAAATACAATAACTCGTGATGAACGCTGGGATAATGATTGTTATTATGCCAAAAATGTATCGTTTATTTTGGATTGCAAAATAGCTTTCAAGACCTTTGAGACTGTGCTAAAAAGGAAGAATCTTTATTCGACGAGCAGAGACATAAAATCATGTTGAGAAGAAATTTCAGATTACAAGGTGTAATAAGCGGTGGTCAAAAATAAAAAACTACTTGTTCTTGGCGGAACGTCAGCCTCTTTAGATGTAGTAAGAATAGCCAAAGACCTGGGAGTGTATACAATTGTAACAGATGACCGTCCAACTGGTGTATCAAAAGACGAGGCTGACGAAGCCTATATGATTAGCACTACCGATATGGATGGGCTTTTGAAATTGATTAAGCAGAGGTCGATTGATGGGGTTTTTTGCGGTCCCAGTGAGTTTAATATCCTGAATACCATGAGGCTTTGTAAGCTTGCTGGGTTACCGTTTTATTTTACCCCCAATCAATGGGAAATTTGTCAAAATAAGGCCAGCTTTAAGTCCCTATGCAAAAAATATGGAGTTCCTTGCGTGCCTGATTACTCTGTTGAGGGGGACGTGGAAAAAGCGGACCTATCTCAGTTAGAGTATCCTGTTATAGTAAAGCCCGTTGACAGCAGCGGTTCCAGAGGCATTACAGTTTGTTATTCCGAATATGAAGTTCGTAAAGCTTATATCCACGCTTTAAGTTATTCGAAAAGCAAAAGGGTAATCATTGAAAAATATATAGAAAATAATGGGGAAGGTTTATCTGTTTGGTATATAGTTTGTAACGGAGAAGCGTCACTATCGCTAACGGGGGATAAATATGTAATTGATCCTGTGCACAAAACAGCTTTGACATCCGCTGTAACTATCTACCCATCAAAATACACCGAA